>JAHDEB010000312.1 GCA_020629055.1 Chloroflexota bacterium | reverse complement strand
AGAACAGTGCCCACCGCCACCTGATTGTGAACTCAGTGAAGGGGAATGTCCACCAGAATGCCCAACTTCAATTTCTGGCTGCGAAACGAGCCAAGTCATTGCAGAAGAAGATGGTTCAGATTGGATCTATACCGGCGGGAATCGATTTGTCTCATTTGAAGACAATGAAGAGATTGAAAGCTTGATAGAAGATTTTGAAGTAACTACGGCCGATGCTTCGATCTATGGTTATATTTTGAACGCAGATGGCAGTGCGCCTACTTACTGGGTATCGATTGGTGCCTATAACAGTGAAGGGCACGGCTCATTTGGTGAAGTGAATGCAAACGGGTACTTTGACATTGCGCTACCGGCCGGGGCCTATGAGGTCTTTATTCATGCTGACGTCAACTCTGGTGCTGAACCACCAGGCGTCATTCAAGTCAATGTAGCTGATGATGAAGCGTTTGACATGGGTGAGATCAAGATGATCCTCTCATCAAGCTCCATTAAAGGCTCTGTTACATCAAACGATTTACCGGTCAAAGATGTAAAAGTTGTCGCGTGGAAGATCGATGGGTTTGCCCATCGTGAAGCGGAAACCAATTCCAATGGTGAATACACCCTGAATGTATCACCCGGTTTGTGGTTTGTAACCCCTGCCTATTCACCCGATTCAGACTTTGTCTTCAATGACCCCGGTTTTGAAGTTGACGTTGATGACGGAGAGACAGTTATTGACATCGACTTTTCCGTAATCTCTTCAAAAAGTAAGATCAAAGGTATTGTCATTGACTCTGACGGCACCCCCCTATCAAATGGGGTGTTTGGTTGGGTTCATGTAGAAAGTATCGATGAAGAAACCGAAGAACCGACCGGTCTAAACGAAGATGATCCGCCAGGTTGTGAAGACGAAACTGATTGCCCACCACCTCCCGGTTGTGAAGACGAAACAGACTGTCCACCCATTCCAGGTTGTGAGGACGAAACAGATTGCCCGCCACCTCCCGGTTGTGACAACCCAGACGGGTGTGAATGTCCGCCAACGGGGGAACTGTGCGATCCACACCCAGGTGATTGTCCTCCGGCCGATGAGAAATGTGAACCCCACCCAGGTGATTGCCCTCCTGGTGATGCGGCCTGTGACCCAGGTGGTTTTAAACCTCCATCCTTTATGACCGGTGCACCGATCAATAATGGTTCATTTTCAGTTCAAGTTCCCGCCGGAAAATACCGCGTGATGGTGTTTGTGGACGGCGATGGGATTTTTGCCGACCAACAGTTAGAAGTAACCGTTGGTGAAAACGACATTCAAGAGATTGAAATTGCCGTCCAAAGCGCTGATTCAAATATCTCGGGTCAATTAGTCGATGCACGTACGCAAGAGCCGATCGCACTTGAAGATGGTGAAGAGCTGTTCGGCCAAGTATTTGCTTGGAGCGACAACAACTTTGCCAATGCGTTTATCGATGAATCAACCGGAATATATTCCATGGATGTCGTATCAGGCACCTGGCACGTTGATCATTGGATCGAACACCCTGACTATGTAGCAGTCTTTAACCCAGATGCGAAGATTACAGTGACCACTGAGTCAACTGTGACCTTTAATTTACCCGTCGTGAAGTTGGATTCAGAATTAACTGGACAAGTTCTTGACCCATCCGGCAACCCGATCGCGGGAGCAGAGGTCATCATCCATGGAACAGGTGATTTCGAAGATGTCTGGCTATTCCGCCGCACAGATGCAAGTGGTACCTATCGAATCAATGTCGCTTACGGTGACTACGTTGTTGAAGCTGCCTTTGTGGGTCGTGAAGAATCACAGAATTGGTTTATGCCAGAACCGGTTGAAGTCACCGTTGAGGCGGAGGCATCCACAACAGCTAGCCCGCTCCAATTCCGCGAAGCGACCGGCACGCTGTCTGGTACCGTCACCGCCTCTGGGGCAACCTCTGATGGCAAAGCGTTTATCTGGGCCTGGTCAGACAGCGGTGGGTTTGCAAGACAGCGCATCGATCTCGTCACAGATGGCACCGATGCCAGTGGTGACTATTCGCTACCGGTTATCGACGGGACATGGTATGTCGACGCGGTCCATGAATCAGCAAACAGCTTCTGGTCCGGCGGACAAGAGGTTGAGGTTTCGGGCGATACAACGCTCACCCTGACCCTAACCAAAGAGACGATTGAATTACCTGATACGGTCGTCCAAACCTTCTCGGCCGATGAGCCATTTGAGATGACGATGGACGATGGTACAAAGATTTCGATTCCGGCCGGATCGATGCCGGTTGACAGCATCACCGAAACAGTTTCGATCTCAATCGACCCGATCGCTTCATTGCCAGACCAAGATCACGCAAATGTGGTGAACTACGGCTATCAGTTCTTAGCCAAAGACTCAAATGGGGCGTTAATCGAGAAGGACTTTATTAAAGATGTAGAGATTACCTTCTATTACGATCCAAACACCACGGCCGGTATTCCGGAAGATAATTTGCAAGTTGCATATTACTCAACCACAACCGAGCTATGGACGTACGTGAATACATCCTTCATCGACAATGAGAAGAACACGATTACCTTTGTGATTGATCACTTCACTGATTTTGCAGTTGTTGGTGATCCATCGAAAGCGGTATCGGAAACGGATACGCCAACGGCCAAGACTATCTACTTGCCGATGGTTGTCCGTTAGTGAAGACAGCGGTTTTCTTGATTGATATAGGCTAGATCCACCGGGTTGTGTAGCAATGCACAACCCGGTTTTTTATTTCTTATTATTTCTTGCGCACGACGACAAAAGATTCATCTTGGAACCACAGTCCGCCATGCTTGCGCACCACTTCGGCCGTTACATCCAAATATCGGCTCCCCTTTTTCAGCTCTTCGTTAACCCGTTCATCTTCCATTTGGGCCACATACACGGCCGCATTCCATGCGGCTAGCATCGTTGACGTACTAATGTTGCTAGATACCTCATTGGGCATTGAATGCAAATGATAGGTAAACAGGGCACGGTCATCCCCCTGACCTTCAAACGTATAGTGCTGGTGGTCGGCCGCATTCTCGTCTCCCCCATTCAACTGCTTATCCAGTTCATTGATCAACATATGACGCGGCGTTGTAAACGGTTCCTCTGTTGGCCAAATTTTGCGAATGATTTCCATGCCTGGATCAAGCCCGGTCGATTGAACCACGACCATCCGGCCGTCAATGCCCAGCGAGCGACTAAGCGGTGCTAAAATCTTTTCACCTTTGAATTCAGCCGTCTGCCGGCTGCGGTAAGGTTGCGCGGCCAGCACAAAATCGTAATCAGCCTGCTGCTTTTCACCGGTGTTTTTAGGGATAATATCGCTGAGCACAAACTCATGATCTTCGCGGTATAAGACAATTACCGAAGGATGCCGATAAATCGGATTACCCGTTTTCTTGCTTGACTTCGTTTGCCACCCTTCAGTCAAAATATCGTCTAAATTCTCGATTTGCTCCCCAAACTCATGCGCTGAATGCCCTTTTAATGGCACATTCCACCATTTTAAGTTGGCCTGGTTTTTCGCGCTGCGCGGGTATAACCAAGGTGCTTCGGCATAAAACATGTTTGACAACACGACAACCGTTTGTGGATGTTCTGCAAAACGATCAGCCAAATGAGAGAGGGTTAGGCGGGTATCTTCCATGCTAATTTCTTTACCGGCCACAAAAAATGGGACAGTCGGAAATTTGCAGTGCATCTGCCGCATCACGCTGGAAAGCACCGCCCCATTTCCCGTCCCGGCATCAAACAAACGTAGGGCCGGTGGCTTTGGTTGGATGCGTTCTAACTCTCGGCCGATACGCCGTGCCACCACCGACTTTTCGGAGGTCGTGGTGACAAAAAGCAGATATTTTTCACGATTATCAAAAAAGCGAAAGGGTTCATCATTAACAGTTTCTGTGGATTGGGTCATAACGGGTTTGATTGGTTTGCTAAAGTTTTCAATAGGCGGCCGAAAAGTTACCGACCGGAGCGATTATAGACACACCACAAAAAAATGCATGGGCAATATAGCTTACCCCTCGGTAGAAATCTCCCTTGATTGTTGTATCAGCGATCCCAAAGATTCCCCCTGAGCCATCAACCCGAAGCTACCGACGGCCAACAAGACAAGAAATTGCACCGCATGGTAAATAATGCCGAAGCTGGCGGCCGTCGAGCTAATTTCCTGACCAACAATTGAGACAAGGGCCAATGAAACGGCCGCCTCAAATACGCCGATCTGCCCTGGCGATGATGGAATAGCAACCCCAAAGGCTGCGATACAAACCGTGTACACAGCGATGCTCAACGTTGCCGGAATCCCCACCGCCAGCATGGTGATCCAATATGAAAATAGGATAGGCACCCAAATCACAAAGCTAGAAACTAGCAGATAGGCGACATTTTTGACCGAGGTCAACGCATCTAGCCCGGCCAACACACCCTCTAAACGCTCAATCCATATGTCGGTATCCATAAATGAAATGAAATTTAGAATTGTGGTTGCGATCTTTTTGACTTGGGCAGGAGCATTGGCCATCAAAACAAGCACAATCACACCGATGACGGCCGCCGTGCCAAAAATATTGCCCGCAACCCTCACTTGGTTTGGCAACGTTTCAATCCCGTTGATCGCAAAGGGGAACAGAATCACGATCACCAGAAGATCGAGAATGCGTTCTAGCACCATCGAACTGGCCCCCTGCATAAAGTTTAAAGGTTTGACCTTGCCAATCAAAAAGGCTCGAATCAGATCCCCCAAGCGAAACGGAAGCAACATGGTCAACATATAGCCGATATTTTGGATATGAAATACTTTGGGCCAAGCGACTTGATTATTTAAAATGAACCGCCATCTAAACGTACGCAAAATCAAAAAGACAATTTGAGCCAACCCACCCAAAGCAACCAAGCGATAGTCGGCCGTCGATATCTCATGAATCGCCTCACGCACATCGATCAGCTGCCAAAGCAACACCAACGAGAGCGCACTGATGATTAAGCCAATGACTAAACTAAAATTGCTTCTTTT
>JAHDEB010000062.1:25833-29712 GCA_020629055.1 Chloroflexota bacterium | reverse complement strand
AAATCAGCCTACCTCAATCCACCCTTCACTAATCATCACACTGCTGCCAGCGATCCAAACACCGGTCACATCCCCATCCCGTTTTTCAGTGCGGGCATCCAAAATACTCGGCCGACCCATTTCAAACCCTTGGGCGATGTGCCATCGATAATCCCCATCTTTTTCAGGATTGATAACGCTTAACATGCCAACTAACGCGCAGTTGGCACTGCCGGTTGCCGGATCTTCAGGCACATTGTCAAGCGGGGCGAACATCCGAGTCCGTAGATCGTACACATCATCTGTATCTTCTGTTCGAACGTACATATGAATGTCGGGGGTAATGCCAACCCCGCGAAGTTCGCGCATGCGGGCGACATTGGCCTGTGCTCGTTCTAAAGCGGCCATATCTCTTAACTGCACCATTAAAAATGGGAGGCCGACTGAAGCCACTTGCGGCCGGTGATGGGTAGTGACAATTTCGTCGACATCAAGAGACAAGGCTTGTGCCGCTTTTTCAGCCGAAATCATCCGGCCGATCGAAACCTGCTGCGGCGCTTTTAACTCACACCAAATCGGTTTTCCAGCCTCTTGACGAATGGTAATCGGCACAAGCCCCGCATCTTCTTCAAAGATGATTTCAGTCTGCTCACCAACGTCACCCAGCTCTCCGATCGAAGCCAAGGTAAAGGCGGTTCCCACATTCGGGTGCCCCGCAAACGGCACTTCGATCGTTGGGGTAAAAATGCGCACTTTACGCGTATGCCCCTGCTCGGCCGGGAAAACAAACGTGCTCTCCGAATAGTTAAACTCACGAGCGATCTGCTGCATTTGTTTGGCCGACAATCCGGTTGCATCTGGCAATACGGCTAAAGGGTTGCCCCCAAAACGGGTGTCTGTAAAAACGTCACAGGTGTAATATCGATAGCGCATGGTGTCTCTCACAAATTAGGATAGAAGCTGACAGTTGCAGTCATTTCGTAAATGCTCAGCAGTTTGGTCCAGTTTGAAAAAAGGATCTGTGCCCTGCGGAAAGATAAGCTAAAAACTGGGCCAATCTGGCGAAAATAGTTAGGGTGCTGAATTATTGCGTCATTTCTATAAAAGTTTATTTTCTCTGATTCTATCACTCAAGTAGACGATAGAAAGCAAATGCCTTCAGATTTGGCACGTTTGGCTCCATCTACCACGGGTGAGGACCTGCCAAATCTTTTAGAAAAATGATGTGATCTACTCAATCTCACGATCACCTTCATCATTTTGATCAGATTGGGCAAAATAATCTCGTAAGCCCGCATGTAAAAAGCGATAGCCGCTACCAACCCGGTACAGCAATCGCTTGCGGCTCGCTTGCTCGAGAAAACGAGTCGTTCGCCAAGGCAGCCGGCCGGATGTCGCTAGAAAACTGCGTAACACAAAATGATTGATCAAATCGAGCCCCCCATACCACAGCCACGCCATCACAAAATATTGCAATCCAACTAAAAAGGGGACAAGCAGAGGGCCATCTCGGCCGATTTCAACCCCCAACGCAGCCAGCAGCATCGCCCCGCCCACAACAGCACCTCCGACCAAGCCATTGCGCCAAGCCAACCACATCCCTTCATTCGGCCGCGTCTTGGTAGAGATCGCTCGCCCTTGCAGGCCACCAAACGCAGAAAATAGCACCACAAACGATAATAGACCGGTTCCGGCCGCATACAAATCTGCCCGATTGTAGAAAAATACGGAGACACCCAACAGCAAACCGATACCTGCCCCTATACCAAATGTACGCCAATTCCAAGCCAACTTCTCGACAAAGTTAATTTTTGTATCCGAACGCCAACCGAAAAACAAGGCGAAGATCACCCCATTCACAATCGCTAGTCCGCCCAACTGAACCAAGAAAAAGGCGATAAAAACCGCGACAAAGATCGCACGAAGCAACCTTTGACCGTCGATTCGACCAGCTTTCCACTGATCGACCGCCGAAGTCAACCAACGGCCCGGTCGTCCAAAAAGCACAAGCTCGCAAAGCCCAACCAGTGCGCCAACATACAAACCAAATAGGACCGATGCCCAACCAGCATCCCGAAAGGCCCACGCAACCGCTAAAGCAAAAGCCCCTAAAAAGCGGCTCATAAATAGGTAAAAGCCAACTTGTCGGCGGCTGTTTAACCAGTCTGGCTGAATTCGATCAAGCAAAAAGGTCGGCAGGTTTCGCGCCTTCATTTCTACAGCCAGCCACTTTAGATGTTTGATTAATGCAACATCATTGGTATCTTTATCCCCTTCTTCTGAGCCAGACACCATCTGATGAACATAAAGCCCAAACAGCTCTGCTGGTTGATCTGCAATAGCTGAAAGTTGGTCGGCCGGTTTGTTTGCCGCAACCGCTTTTAGCAAGCTGAGAAGCAACGGACTCTGAGCCATTTTTTGTAGCTTGGGCCGTTTCGCCAACAAAGCGCTTAACCCAGCGAATTGGTCATTTAAAAACCGATCAATTTGGTTTTTATCTAACGGCTGCAGCAAGATCGCTCCGTTTAAATTGAGCGGCGTCGGCAGTGTCTCATAATCGGCTTTTCGCGCGCTTACCGCGATCGGGGTCAATCCTTGCGCTTCACGAAATTGGTTGATCGCCTCGACGCAGCCCGGCTGCTGCTCGAGCGGCAGCTCGTCTAGGCCGTCGCATAAAAGCAGCAGGTGATTCCCATCTAACCAGTCAGATACGACCGATTCAAGAATGCGGTATTTTTCTTTTATTTCTTGAGTGACCCAATCTTTAAACGGTTGCTGGTTCCAACCGGCTAAATTCAGAATGATGGGCAACGGGTATGCCCCATCGACTTTGGCCCGTTCTAATTTTTCGGCCGCCAGCGTGAACAGCGTCGTTGTTTTTCCAGAGCCGGGTTCGCCTAAAATCAGCAATGCCCCCCCTTCATCATCAAACAGCTCTGAAATCAGACGGTCGGGGGCAACCAATCTCCGTTTTACCGGCGGCCGTTGAATCAACGTAGTCCAAGGGTAAGCCAACGCGGTTGGCTGGCTGGTCCGTTTTAACGAAATCAACTCGTCTTCCCCATAGTCGCCCAAAATCGGCCGTAGCCAATATTGTTCTAAATTGTCTAGTAACGCGGCTCTCGCTGCCTGATGCGGCAGTTGTCGAGGGGGCGGCACCGCAAAATGTTGCCCCCCTTCGGCTGATGATCCAAACCGGCCGTCCCGAATCGACTCGAACAGCACATTTGTCTCGTTAGATGGGGCGATGCCCAACTCTTTTTTTAGCAGCTGACGGCAATTATTGTATTCAGCCAAGGCTTGCGCACGTCGGCCGTTACTGGCCAATATGGTGATTAGCCTGCGCCATAACAGTTCATTCCAGTTGTCCAGACTAAGCTGTTTGCGTACCGTCGCTTCAGCGTCGATCCAGTTATTGTTTTCCAGATAATCGTCTGTCAGTGAAGTTAGCGCCCTCAACATCTGCTGACGCAACTGCTCCCGTTGATCAGTCAGCCAATCCTCAAATTGGCTACTATCCCCTATCACAACACCATCCAGTAAATCGCCGTTGTACAAAGTGACCGCCGTCCCCCAATCCCCTTCCTCGAGTCGATTCAAGAACAAGCGAACGTCTATCTGCCCATCCCAATCTAACGAAACCGCCTCTCCATCTGTCCGCAAATAGGGTTGGATCGGAGACTGGTTCAGCGTGTAAAGCAATCGGCGTAAATTTCGGCGCCCCCCGACCGCGTCATGTTCGGGCCAAAAAAGGTTGGCTAGTGATTCACGAGAAACGGGATTAGGCATCAGCACCAAATAGGCAAGCAGGGCCCAACCTTTGCGGGACTTTAACTCAACGACTTGGTCTTGCTGTCGAAGATTCGGTTGACCAAATAGGTTAAGAATCAGACCTTCCAT
>JAHDEB010000062.1:0-25733 GCA_020629055.1 Chloroflexota bacterium | reverse complement strand
AAAATTTTTGAGGCGGGTGAATTTAACCTGCTGCCAGAATCAGATCCAGCTCCCAGCGGGGATGTCAGTGATCCTGTTACAGAAACGGTTGAAAGTGATGGGCCACTAAAATCAATCACCTGCACAAGCCAAGAATGGAGCGCTTCAGATGTCCGTGACCTAACAGACCGATTGGCATTTGGGGCAGATGTCGGCATCGTTTATCCAGGAGCGCTCATCCAGGGGAATAGCTATCACAATGGCACCTTTACCCCGATTACCATTCCACGGTCTGGCGGAACGATTACGATGGAAGGGGTCACGCTTTTGCCGGGATCATCATACAGTCGTGACATCTCCGAAATGTCCCCATCTGAAGTTCAGAATGCGATTAAAAGCATTTTAGAAAGCTATGACCCAGAGGGAGGCACCACGGCCAACTACGGCGATGATTTCCAACAAACTTACTCCTATGAACATATGCTTTTTACCCTAGGGGTTGATGCAAGATATGGCATCGGCAGCATGGAAGCGGATCTCAGTATCGATACAACCAAACAGACAAACTATGTCTTTTATAAGTTTCAGCAGAAATTTTATGATGTTGTGATTGAAACACCGGAACAATCGACTTCTGTATTTCGTGACGGAGGCGACTTCACCGAGCCAGATCCGCTTTCACCACAAATCGGCCCAGGCAACCCACCCCTATATGTACACAAAGTTAGCTACGGCCGCATTGTCTACTTCGTCGCTGAATCTCAGTATAGCTCTCAAGATATTGAAGCGACGCTACGAGCGGCCGTTGATGCCAAAACGTTTGAAGGAGAACTTGAGTCAGGTTTAACCTATGAACAGGTCATGGATCAGACCCGCATTACAACCTTTGTATTGGGTGGCAACGCAGGGGATGCGGTTCAAAACGTCAAAGCGGGCAGCGCAAAAGAGCGCTTCGATGCGATCACTGATTTTGTGGGCAGCTACGGCAATGCGAACTTCTCTGCCCAAAATCCGGCCGCACCAATCTCGTATGAGCTACGCTACTTGAAAAATCGACAGGTTGCCCAAATGAGCTATACAACAGTGTTTGACAAAAGCGATTGCGAAACCTCGTTACAGTTTCCTGACCCAGAACCACAAGATCGTAAAATGTGGATTCGCTTTACCGATGTAGATGATACGGCGACCCTCTACTATGGTGGTGGGAGCAGCAAAATTCACACCTTTAAATGTACTGGTGGTGGAGATTGCGATGAAAGTTCAGGCACTCGCACGGCGATTCATACATGGCTAACCGACAGGGGTTACGACTTAGATGACAACCACTCATTCCGCCTTGTCTTAGACACCGGTGCCGGAGATGGCTCGGTTGCCCTTAACTACTATGTCGACACAACCAGCAACAAAGTAGGAACCAAAAGCTGGTATTGCGAGGCATCGATCATTAACAACTGCCCAGGTGAAAAAACTTGGTGGTATACGGTGAATGTCAATGACGGAACCTGGAGAAATCAGTAGGTTGCTGCATCGTCGGTAAAAATAATCGGTGGCTGCTTATCGGCCACCAATTATTTAGCTTTAACCGGTCGATTCAAACAAAGGCAGCAGTTCGCCGCTTTTGTTCGGATCGGCCGTTTTCTTTTACCCAACAGCCAGAAATTTATAATCAAGAATTGTTGGCTTTAGGCACGCAAAACAAGGTCGATTTGCCCCGTTTATCCCTCAAACCGATTCGCCAATTGCACCAGCTGCGAGTTGCTTTCGGCCGGAGCACCATCGGGCAAAAACAAAGTGTCTTCAAATCCGATACGAGAATCGTACCCACGTCTTTTCGCCTCTGCGAGCATGTGCCAGCAGGTTGAATTGAACCCGTGCAAAAGACGAGAAGGATTAGCAACCTTACCTCGGTCAAGTATCTTTTCAATATGTTGAACCGTATTCAGAGAATCGGCAGGCTCGGAGTCTATCGGTTCGAACATGATACGCAGACAGTCTTCTGCAAGCCCGCTCTTCACCAGGTTTTCGGCCGCCTGTCGGGTAAACAAGCCCGCTTCGACACCGATACCGCGCTTCATCAGCAAACGTGCCACCCGTTCAGCACCCGGTTCATGAAAATTCACCGAGGCAAACGATACTGTGTTTTGCCAAGTGCTGATTAAGTTCAATCTTTTATCTACGTTCGGCTCGATCCAATCTCCCGTGCTGATCCCAACCGGAATCCCCGGGCAAGCTTCATTGACAGCTGCGATTGCCGGTTCAATGTCAGACCACAACAAGCTCTCTGAACCATCAGTATTTCGCGGATGCAGGTGTATCGCCCCAACGCCCAAAGCGATGACCGCCTTTGCATCTTTGGCAAGTTGCTCTGGGGTGATGGGAACGGGCGGATTGTCTATAACTGACCGCCCCCCGTTAATAGCTGCCTTTAAAAGCATCTTATGCTCCTTAATCACACAGTGATTTCAAATTGATAGGTGGATGTGGAGCTTAACAATTATCCTGATCATGGCAATCGTTAACGTTCAAAACGACTGTTTTGATAACACATAGAGCATCTGGTTCGGCATATTCTCGCTGTTTGTCTCCAAAAAGATCCTCTACCTGCCAGCGAAAGGCAAAAAGAGGAAATCAGAGAAATTTCGTGGGGTGACCGAAATAGACTCTGAAGCTGTCGCCATATCATCTGACATTAACTCAAGCGAAATTGTGTATCTCGTCCCATTTTGCAAACCCTCGACATCATACATGCGGGTGTTAATCGGCAGGTCATCGGCCGCGAGTACCGGTGCTGGCAAAAGATCGGTGCGGGTCTGAATGCGCCAGGTTGCAGTTGCTGGCCCAGTTACAGATGGTGACCAACTCAGCCGAGCGGTCCCATCGCCACTTATCCCAACGAGGTTGAGTTTCGTTTCCGAAGGGATGCTGGCATCACGATAGGTGTCCCACATCACCTCGGTAAAAGGGTCAAAACATCGCGTCCATTCTCCCGGTGTTTCTCGATCCATATAACGGTCTTGATAGTCGAACAGGGCGTCATGGTTCCAGATCTGTTTGGCATCCATCAAATGGGCCGCCAAGACAAATCCGGCCCACGAGTTGGCGGTACAGCAGGTTCTGTAAACGGCACACCATGACTTGTTGTCTTTAGAGCTTGAAGTTGCGTGGCGAATGCCCCATTCAGGCAGCCCCAAATCTGATTGATCATATTCGGTCGGTTCGCACCCTCGCGTGTCTGGATTATGAGAAGCGTCAATGTCAGATTGGGTGACGAAAAAAGTTTGCGCATCTTCACCAAAATAGGCGGCACCTGTTCCATCGCCTGGGCCGATGTTCTGCATATTGGTATCGGCAAACATGAGTCCAGCAAAGACGATGGGCCATTTCCGGCCGCTCGCATGCCCCCCATTCGGAACCCAATTGTCTTGCCCCCCATCATTAACAACCCCATAAAGGTCGATCCCCACCTGCAAATAACGATAAAGCAGCTTCTCCTTTTCAGCCTGAGGGAAGTCAAGATGGAGCATCACCGCCCCGATGCCTACCCTGGCCGAAATGTCTCGGCCGTAGTTGGGCAGATTGCCTGTCGGATGATGGTAGTCACCCAGCCATCCCGGCACATGATCGATCCACGGCCGCTCGAAATAACGTTCCACCACCGACATTTGAGGGGTCGATTCAACGTGGGGCAGATTCTTGAGCAGTGACCAGTCAATTTGATCTTTATGAAACCGGATCGACTTATCGGTGCCGCTGTACGCGGGGCGAAAGCTGCCATCGGGTGCCGCTTCGTCTAAAACGGTCAAGATCGCGGCCGTTTCTAGCTGGGGGCGAGCCCCTTCATCTGCAAGGCTGATAGACGACACCAAAGACGAGGACGTTGGCACAACCAGCGGATTGCTGCTGCTCAATGATTGGTTGTTCGGCCGAGCCACATTCAGGGCAGGGTCAAACGAAGGGCCGTAGTTTCGGTACATCGAACTGTCATACCCTTGTGTGCTTCCATTTTTCGGCGAAGGATTGATCATCGATCCATTGCTGACACGCCCATTTATCTCGGTTGATGGGGGAAAAATGTCCACAATCGTCACAGGGCCGACCACCCAGTAATCCCCATTGGCAAACTGACCAAACTCAACTGGCTGATCAAACGTCCATGTGATACCAAATTGGCTGATCTCTTGGGTCGTTTGCGGCTGGCCAAAAAGCTTGGAACCCTGACCTAAGAAAAGCAGCGGCAACAAAATCGCAAAAACAACGCGGAAAGCCCGCTTCTTATCAAAGAAATCACCTGAATAGCTATGGTTCAATCGATTCAAAATTAACTCCTAACATCCGTCCAACACAAACAAGCCATCAAAAAGTTACCTTTGAATGGTAGTTTAACTCTCCGGTGTCCTTGTTTGTTATCAAATATCAGGCTTATAAATTTCTATACACCCATCAAGCTAGCCAACACCCAGTCGTTTAGCCAACGCTCCAATTTGCTCCCACGTTTTTTCAGGGATGGCGATGCCCAACGGCCGATTGCGAGACTCCATCTCACGCTCGCGCTCACCGGGGATCTCAACTTTCTCGAACCCGGCCGCAGGCGGCGATTTCCGAATTTCGTCTAGCAACTCTTCCGCCAGCTTTTGATAGGTCGCTCCATCTTTATAAAGGGTCGTATCGATACAGACCAATAGCCAATTAATTTCAGTCGTGGCGGGGCCAAGCATCACTTCACCGATCATCTCCGCCATTAAAGCGAGGCCGTACCCTTTGGGGCCTGCCATCGGCAAAATAGCCCCACCATCAAAATAATCATCCGGGTTTCGGGTAGGGTTGCCTAGCTTATCGATGACGCTGTCAGCGGGTAAATCAACCCCTGCGCTTTTAGCCGCATAAATCCATCCCCCCGCTATTTTGGCTGTCGCGAAATCAAGCACCACCGGGCCGCGATCCCCACCCGGTATCCCGAATGCATAAGGATTGGTCGGCAGCATCCCCTTGATGCCGCCGTACGGAGCCACCTGTGGCCAATTTTTATTGCCACCACCCCCGATACAAATCGTCAAACAACCCGCTTCGGCCCCGCTTTCGACAAAGGCGCCCACTCGGCCGGTATGCCCACAATGCTCAACCGCCACAACAGAGATGCCACTTTCTTTTGCAAGCTCCACCGCTTTGTCGACCGCCATCTGCACCGCTGGAATTCCGATCCCATCATGCCCGTTGACGATCCATGCACCACGCTCATTTTGATACAAACTGGGGCGCCCAGACGGCGACATATAACCGCTTTCCATTTGCTCCGCATATTGAATCACCCGCATAAAGCCGTGTGACTCGACACCACTCAGGCTGGCCTCAACCAAATGCTCGGCCGTCATTCGGGCGATATCCGCATCGCAGCCTAGTTTTTCAAAGATGGCGGTTGCCAGATCAGAAAGCTCATCGGCCGGCATCGTGACCCGACTATCGATTTCGAGTTTGCTTGAAGTGATGGGATCCATATTTAATCGGGCAAAAAGGTATATCCAAAGTAACTGTACAGGTATCTGGGTTTGCTCCCCTCTCCCAGTGGGAGAGGGGCTGGGGGTGAGGGGCTGAACTTCGTTCAGCTTAAGCCCAACCTTGTTGGGCCATCCACCACCCCTAACCCCTCCTCATTAATATGAGGCCCTCATAGGAGGGGAACCAACCAGACCTGTATAGTCACTATCCAAATTGTTCACAGACCCATCTGCAGATCGAGATACCCTTTAAGCACACACAGGGGCGTCTACATACTTTTTCCAACGATCTTCGTTAAAGATTTGTCCGGTGTAGTCGCCGCTAACAATTTGATCCTTGGCCGTATGCCAAAGGTCGCCCCACAGCTTATGATCGTTCAACTCATTTTCAGGATTTTGGCGACTACGGGCCACAAAGCTGGGGAAAGCGGGACGGCCGGATGGGTGTCCGGTCGGGTTCCAACGCAAGTCAAAACTCCAGCGGATCATATCTGTTTTATTCGGCAACGCCGCATGCTCTGTAAATTGATGCAAAATCACGATATCGCCCGCCTCGCACGGCATCGTGACCACCTCTTTATGTCCCTGATCATCCCCCAAAAGTTTCGCCGGGATAAAGTTCTCTGAAGTGACCCCTTTTCCTGGGCAATGAACCGTTAGCTCATTTTTCTTGTGGCTGCCGGGAATCACCACCATGCATCCACGTTCTTCCGGCGCATCGGTGATGGCAACCCAAGTCGTCAATACTTGAGACTCGTTCGCTTCATCTAGCAGTGCCCCTTGATCTTGATGCCACGTTGTTTTACCGATGTACGAGTTGGCAGCCACTTCCTCATGAACTTGTTTGTACGGCGGTTTGATACGAGCGTGCTGAACCGGATTACTCGAGATTTCCGGCCCAATAATCGACTCCACCGCATCCAGTAGGCGAGGATGTGTGAGCAGATTAAATACGGCCGGGCCGGTGTGAATCGGTGCATCGGCCGGAAAATTGTGATTTTCAAGCGGATAACAGATTTCTAGATGCTGAAACGCTTCTGGTGCCTCTGCCATAATCGCACAATAACGCTCACCAAACGGTAATTCAGCATAACTTTGGCTCAACTTACCCTGCTCGACAAGAAGCGCGGCCGTCTCATTCAGCCGCTCATCATATTCGGTCCATAAATCATTTAGCGTGGCCACATCGATTACATTTTTAACAATTAGATAGCCATTCTCATTGAAAAAATTGAGTTGTTCTTTGGTTAACATCTTTATCTTTTCGCTAATCGGTTTTGAGACCGATTAGCAGCTTGTTTTTATTTTGTAGTTATTCAGCACGCCAACTATTTTCGCCAGATTGGCCCAGTTTTTAGCTCATCTTTCCGCAAAGCACAGATCCTTTTGTCAAACTGGCCCAAACTGCTGAACAATTACTTGATTTTTAAATTAGCAATCCACCCGATATTAATATCGCCGTTTATTTTTAGGACTTTCGCTCCCTGAGCCTGTCGAAGGGAATGAACCGCACTTCGACAAGCTCAGCGCTAGATTGTTAGCGAATGTCCTAATTTTAATGTCTTAATCTATTTTCATCAAAATTAGTCGGCCAACTGAGGCCATCGTCCATTGTTTAAAGCCGAAATATTTAGGATTATGGCAAATCCAGCATTTCAGAACCTGAAACACGCTGTCAAAATCGGGCGCTTAGGTTACAGGGTCAATAAACGGCCGAACCCTTCCACCCGTTCGGTACAGCCGGCCAAACGCAGCGCGTCCCAAGCCAACGCTTGATTGCTCGCCACAACCGGAATACCTAGCGCCTGCTCAAGCGGCTCTAAAATCGTCGATGTCCGTAAACCGGTACAAGATATAAACAATCCATCTACTTCGGCCATTTGGCCGAGTGCTAGCCCAGCATCATAAATCGCTTGGGGGGGCACACGACAAATTTGTGGATCTCCGGGCTGGTTAAAGCTCCCTTTTGTGATTAGGTCAAACCCTTGTTTGGTGATGTAATCTTCAACAACCATGTTGACTTCTGCGATATACGGGGTCAACAACGCGATCCGTTGGCATCCCATTTGGCGCAATCCTTTTAATCCGGCCGTAATCGGGTCGGTTACCGCCACATTCGGGCGCGCTTCACGAATCTTTGCCTCAACCACATCAGCCCCAATGGTCATCGTGCCAGACGTGCAGCCATAGATGATGACGTCCAAATGGTCGTCGGGCAAAATACCGGCCGCCACAGCGGTCATGTTGTGTTCCATCTGCGCCAGCGATTCGATATCAACCACCTTTGGCATCGGTATACGATTCACATAAAGGCCAATCCCTTCTTTCGGCAGAAAGGTGTTGAGTTCAGGCTCTGAAGTTAGGTCACTAGCGAGTGCAACCAATCCGATGGCCGCTTTATAGGCGGGGCCATCGTCTAAAGTACAAGGCATCGTTACCCAAGGGGTTTTTGTATTAATCATCTTTTTCTCCTTTGGCTTGTGCCAAACAGTTTAACCTTAATCGATTATCGGAATATCAACCGGCGCACGCCGAGTCAATAACTTGGCCCCATCTTCAGTAATGACGATATTTTCTTCATGGACCATCTGGCGGCCGGGGGCAAAGGTCATCGCCGGTTCAATCGTCATCACCATGCCGGGGATCAAAACGGTGCCATCGGTGGGTGTGATCGACGGTTGCTCCGTCAACTGCATCCCCAGCCCATGCCCCATCCGGCCGACATCGTTGCTGAGGGCACCCCCCGCCTCCAAAATCGCCCACATCGCATTGCATACATCAGACGTGGTCGCTCCCGGTTTAGATGCGGCGATCCCAGCGTCTGTCGCCTGATAGAGCACGTCGTAAGCCCGTCGGGTCAGATCATCCGCATGGCCAAAGGCGAAGTTGCGGTCAAAATCACAGAAATAGCCGTCATAAATGGTGCCGGTATCGATTACCATCACATCACCGGCTGTCAACACCCGGTCAGTTGGCCCCATGATGATGTTGTCATAGCCACCTGGCCCTGATGCGGCCATCAAATATGGAGCACTATCAGCCCCCCGCTCAAACAGATCAATCCGCATCCGCTGGGTATTCACCCGCTCACTGTCTCCGGCACGCAACAGGTTAGGAAGATGCTCAAATGCGTCTGAAGCGATTTGGCACATCGTGTGAATTTTGGCGATCTCTTCGGCCGACTTTACCTGCCGCAAAGCGGTCATCAGCCCGCTGGCGTCAACCACCTCAGTTTTGCCGAGCAGCTGGCGCACGCGTTCAAAATTGGCGACCGGCATCCGTAAATGGGATTCAGGGCCGAGCAATGCACCAACCCGACCAAATCGACCGGCCACAGAAGATAAGGTGTCAGCCAGCAAGGTCACCCCGTCGTCTTCTGGTCGGGGAGACGGCCATGTGCGCACATCATCTAGCCAGCTGTTTTCTAACCCGACACGGCCGATTTCAGGCACAACGGCGATCGGTTTACCGGTCAGCGGCACAATCGTGAACCACGGCCGGGTCGGGCTTTCCCAAAACTGTGATTTAAAACCGGTAAAATAGCGGAAATTCGGTTCAGTTGTTAGCAGCAGGGCGTCAAGCTGAGCCCCGTGCATCATCTGCTGTGCACGAATAGTACGTTGTTCAAATTCTGTTTGTGAGAAGCCACGAGGGGCGAAATCTAGTTTATTCATATTGTGTCAGAGTTGAACCCTGCCAAACGGTTCAAAAAATGGCCGGGAAGTTGGGCCGTGTGACGCCGGGCAACCGCGACGCCGCTTAATGCGATAATCGCCCCCACCCACTGTAAAGGGGCAAGGGTTTCCCCCAGCCACAGCCAATTGACTAACAAAGCGATGGGTGGAACCACATTGAGGTATAGAGATGTCCGGGTGCTGCCTAAATGGGCAACGCCGTATCCCCAAAAAAGATACGCCAGCCCAACAGCAAAGATACCGGTAACGATTAAAGACGCCCATGCTGCAAAGGAAACCGCCTGCCATTGAAACGACATCATAGAAGGAAACGCGAATAGAAACATCGGCAGCATGCCCATCGCAGTCCCTAACGCCGAAATGACGGCTGGAGGATAAATAGAAGTCAGCGGCCGCAAAGCCAGCGTATATCCGGCCCAACAGACAACCGCCCCGATAATCATCAGGTCGCCAGGGATACTAGCCCCGCCAAATTGAAGATCTGTTTGATTTCGGCTGCCGAGGATAACCAGCAAAATACCGATAACCGAAAAAATGACAGCGGCCCAACCTTGCTTGCTCAGATGCTCCATTTTTAAGAAAGTGCCGATTAAAGCGACCCAAATCGGTCCTGTCGAAAGGATCATCGCGGTGTTGTCGGCCGATGTCGCATCAAGACCATAGATAAAAAATAGCGGGTAACCGGTATTCCCCAAAATGCCAACAATGGCCAAATACAGCATATGTCTCCGCTCGAGTCGAACAAACTGTTTGGTCAGCAGCACAAAGGCGAGCATGACCAACGCTGCGATGAAATAACGTAGCGCGTTAAAAGCGAGTGGGGGGATTTCTGCGAGGCCAAATTTAACGGCCGCGAAATTACCTCCCCAAAATAGGGCAACGCACAAAAGCAGGCCATCGGCCCAATGTAAAGGGGGGGAAGAGTTTTGTTCGTTCAATAGATGGAGTGAAATAGAGGAAATTTAAAATTATAGGTGGGATTTTGGGTTCCGAACAAGAGAATGAAACCATCCCTTATACAGATCGTAAACCCAAAATCCTAACGAGTAAATGTTACTTTTTAATGATGTTGTGCTCTGGCCCGAACGGAAATTTTGTGATGTTCTCTGCACCGTCTTCCGTTACAACTAAAATGTCGTGTTCCCGATAACCGCCAGAGCCAGGAGATCCTTCAGGGAGCATAATCATTGGCTCAATAGAAACAACCATTCCAGGCTCAAGAACGGTCGTGATATCTTCTCGCAGCTCTAGCCCCGCTTCGCGACCGAAATAGTGTGACAAAGTTCCGAATGAATGTCCGTAGCCAAATGTTCGATATTGCAACAGATTGTGCTCAAGGAAAATCTCATTAAGTTCAGCCGCGATATCGCAACAGCGCATCCCAGGTTTAATCAAGCTCAACCCCTTGCGATGAACTTCGACATTGACATTCCACAAGTGTAAGTGGGCATCCGAAACATGGTCAAAAAACAGGGTCCGTTCCAACGCGGTGTAATATCCTGAAATCATCGGGAAGCAGTTCAGACTTAAAATATCCCCCTTCTCGATTTTGCGCGTCATGACAGGATTATGCGCACCATCGGTATTGATGCCTGACTGGAACCAAGTCCACGTATCCATCAATTCAAGATGTGGATATGTCGCTGCGATTTCACGAACCATGGCACGGGTTGAGTGCAAAGCAACTTCATGTTCGGGGACCCCTTCATCAATCGCTTCAACACAAGCGGCACCGCCGATATCAGCAATCCGAGCTCCATTTCGAATGACATCGATCTCTTCAGCCGATTTGACCATACGCATACGCATGGCCGCTTGGGCAACATCGACTATCTCGCTATTGGGCAAAGCTTTTTTCAACTTTGCATGACTGTCTAAATTGAGGTGGTCAAACTCAACACCCACTCGAGCCCCATCTTTAATCAATTTTTGAACAGCTACAAAATAATTGTCGCGTTCCCAATCTGTAAAGATAATATTTTCACCGTGTCCGCGACGCCAAGGCTGACCGCCGTCAATATTGGCGGTAACGGAGGTTGAACTCTCTTGGGTAACAACCAACCCATACGGGCGGCCGAACGAACAGTAAATAAAGTCGTTGTAATAGTTGATGTTATGAATCGAAGTAAACAGCGCAGCATCTATCCCTACCTCAGCCATATGCTTACGCAACTTGCCAAGGCGGTTTTCCATCTCTGCGGCCGAAAACATCCCTTGGGCTCTCGGTCCATTCTTTATTTCAATTGTTTGTGGCATTGACATGCTTAAAATCTCCAGTTAATTTGTCGGTTCGAACAAATGCAACGAACTATTTCACAAATAGATCTCGCGCAAAATTTGTTAAAGTCTCACAACCGCTTTCTGTAATTCGAATTGTTTCAGAAAAGCTAACGCCCCCTTTTCCGGGTATTTGAACCCACGGGAGCAGGTGAAACGTCATGTTTGGTTCTAAAATATGATTGTTGCCGGGGTAAAAGCTTAGGATATGCCCTTCCCCCCAATCGGGTGGTACGGCGATCCCTAATGAATAAGCGGATCGGGATGCTTGTTCCCCCCCAAACGAGGACTCTGCGATAAAGGAGCGGCCGATCGCGTCTACCTCATGGGCCGTCATACCAGGCTTAATCGAATCAAGGGTGAGTTGTACAGCTTCTTGAACGACTTTTTCCGCATCTCTGGCTTGCTGACTCGGCTCACCTACAAATCCGGTGCGCATCATCACGCCGTGATAACGCTTGAAGCACCCCCCAACTTCAAGGAGCACAATATCCCCATCTTGAATCACCCGGTCGGTCCAAGTCGCATGCACAACTGCTCCCCGTTCACCCGATGCCACAAAGGGGACAAGTGCGGGCCATTCGCTACCGGCTTTGGTCATGGCATATAAAATATCGGCCGCAACCTCGTGCTCATGCACCCCTGCCTGCACCGCATCGATCCCTGCCTGCATCCCAATTTCTGCACAACGGGCCCCTTTTCGCATCCATTCAATCTCGTAATCAGATTTGATCAAGCGTGCAGCTTCTATTGTTCCAGCACAATCAATAAAGGTCGCCTGAGAACAATCACCAAACAGTTTTTCTTGTTGGGCTGCGGTAAAAAACCAGCAGTCTTTTTCAAATCCGATCCGTTTATCGTGCCAGTTAAATTCATTTAAAGTCTGACCCAACTTATCCATTGGGTGCTCAAAATCTCGATAAGGGCGCCGTGTTTCTATCCAGCTAATCGCCGCGACACCGGTGTCTTCAGCCAAGCGAGAAACAGATACAGGTTCACCTTCTAAAGGAACAAGAAGCCCCATGAAATACCAATTGCCAGGGGTTTCAAACCCGGTTAAATAGGTGATGTTTTCCGGTGTGGTGGTAAGCATCACCTCAACACCTAGGCTTGCCATCCGCTGTCTTAGCTCCTGCAATCTTCGATTGTATTCCTCCATAGGAAAGGGCAGATCATCTCGCTGACGCATAAATACCTCTTTGTTTTAAGAACGGTTCTATTTCAAGTAATCCATGGCGATCTGCTGAAAAATTTCAGCAGATTTTACCAACTTTTCAATCTCGACATATTCATCTCGGGAGCCACTCAACCCCAATTCGCCTGGGCCTAAAATAACCCTCGGAATATTCAAGGCGGGGGTAAAAATTACTGCGTCTGAATAATAAAATACGCCACCTGGTAAGACGGCCGAACCAAGTTGTTCGCGGCACACTTTTGTACAAAGCTTCACAAGCGGATGCTCGGCCGGTATTTCTATAGCGGGCTTTAGATCAATCGTTTCGAACGCGATATCGTCCCCAGCAAACGCTTGTAACTTAGCCAGCATCTCGGCAACATTCATCTCCGGCAAAAACCGAATATCAATGGCACATTCCGCATGATCGGGTGTTTGATTGACCGCCGTCCCCCCAGAAATAAGACCAACGCTAACTGTTGGTTGCCCCAATAGTGGGTGAGAAGACACATCAAAAGAAAATGTCTGTAGCTTTTGGATAAAATCGACCAGCTTTAAAATGGCGTTTGAACTGCCCTTCGTACCCGCTTGAACCCCCGAACCATGCCCTGGTTCACCTTGGGCGATCGCTTTCACCCACCATGTGCCTGCCTCTGCAACCAATAGCTGTAAAGATGAGGGTTCACTGACGATGATGGCTCCCGCATCGACCAGTTGGCCGGTTTCAATCATTCGTCTGGCACCTAAACAATTGGAGCTTTCACCCGCGGTAAATGCCAAAATCAAGTCACCACTGAAGGATCGGTCTTCGCTAGCCAATCTTTTAGCCGCGATCATCATCGCCGCCATGCCGCTTTTCATATCCGAAGCGCCACGGCCGTATAACTTGCCATCTTCGACTTCGCCCCCAAATGGATCGTGTATCCACGGCCGAGTGCCAACCGTCATCGTGTCGATATGGGCTGAAAAGATAAGGCCGGGCTGACCGCCATCCCCCCGAACTCGACCAATCACATTGGCTCGGCCGGGCATGAATTCATCGATTTCGGCCGGAATTCCCCAACCTTCCAACGTTTCACACAAAAAACGGGCCATATCGATTTCTCGCCCGGGCGGATCTTCTGTAGGGAACTGAATCAAACGTTGAAGCAGCGAAACAAGCTCGTCTTGTTCCGCCCTATTGAGTTTATTAATCGACATGTGAATGGTGTGGGTGTTTTCCGATCGTCCGGTTGAAATTAACCTTCGTCTGTGACGACAACCCCGTGTTCTATTTTCCAAGAGACAAGGATATTCTCGCCAATCTCAGGGGTTATATTGCTTCGGCCAACTTGGTGCCGCGCAATCAGAACCGTCCCATTCGCATGTTCTAATTCATATTTGCGTTCACTGCCCAAATAGATGATATCTTTGACTTTCGCCTCAAGGCTGTTTGACCCTTGTAAGTCTGTGCCCAATCGGTTCAAACGCATCCGCTCAGGCCGCACCACCAGCGCAGCAGGGGTGCTAGATGCGATCATTGTGGCGGGTACTGCAAGGGAGAGGTCGCCAGATTTGAGGTGGGATCCATCTGCATCTAAACGCCCCCCAAAAATGTTTGACTCCCCGATAAAGTCAGCCACAAAACGGGTTTCCGGCCGTTCGTACAACGCCTCACCGGTGCCGACCTGAACGATTTTTCCGTTATTAAATACCGCAATTCGGTCACTCATCACCAAGGCTTCTTCTTGATCATGCGTCACATAAATCATCGTGATGTCTAGATCTTGCTGAATTGCCCGAATTTGAAGCTGAAGATTTTCTCGTAGCTTTTTGTCTAAAGCCCCTAAAGGTTCGTCCATCAAAACGACACGGGGTTCAAAGACCAATGCGCGCGCCAGAGCCACACGCTGCTGCTGCCCCCCCGACAGTTGTCGTGGCAGCTGATCCATTCGGTCAGCCAAATCGACCATCGCCAAAGCATTCTTCACACGCTCGTCCCGCTCTTGGGTCGGCACACTGCGCATTCGCAGGGGGAAAGCGACATTTTGAGCCGCGGTCATATGTGGAAACAGGGCATAGTTTTGAAACACCATACCGATATCACGCTTATGGGGTGGTTCTGTGACCACTTTATTGTCGATCATAACCGACCCAGAAGTTGGCTCAACAAAACCTGCAACCATTTTGAGGGTCGTTGTTTTGCCTGAGCCACTAGGGCCAAGCAGTGTCATAAATTCGCCACCCTCAATGTCTAAATTAACATTGTCATTGGCTTTGATAGCACCATAATGTTTCGCCAGTTCTTGAATTTTTACCGGTGCTGGGGATATCGAGGATCTATTATTTGTCATACTGTTACTCATGTTGTGGTGTTCCCTCTCGTTTGTAAAATCGTAGTCACCGTGAAAACAATGGTCGTAATCACAGTCAAAATTGTAGCTGCGGCCGCAATTGTAGGGTCAACTTCTGTACGGATCTGCCCCCACATGACAACCGGCAAGGTGCGTAGTGTAGGGCTGGTCAAAAAGATCGCGACGACGATCTCGTCCCATGAGGTAATAAAGGCGAAAAGCGCACCAGCCATGACCCCAGGTGCAATCAGAGGCAAGGTTACAAATCGGAACGCACGTACCGGGTTAGCACCCAGATTGGCGGCTGCCAATTCTAAATTTCTATCTAGCGTTCGCAGACTGGCCATCACATTTACGACAACAAACGGAATGGCTAAAACGGTGTGGGCGACAACCAATGCCATCAACGAACCGGCGATCCGCCAACGAACAAACACGGAAAACATGCCGATCGCAATAATGACAAGCGGGATGATGATCGGGGAAAGGACAATCGCTTGAATCAGCCCCTTAGCCGGAAACTCACCACGGGTAAGCCCCAAAGCGGCAATCGTCCCCAAAACGGTTGCCAAAATAGCGGCTAAAATACCGATTTGAATGCTGGACCAAGCTGCATCGGTCCAGAGCGGTGAGGTAAATAGGTTCTCATACCAGCGGATCGAATACCCTGGAGGCGGAAATTTGAGCGTACGCCCAGACGAAAATGACATCGGGATGATGATAACTGTAGGAAGCAACAAAAAAATGACGGCGAAAACGCCGAAAATTCGTAAAGGCCAATTCTTTCGGTTCATTCAGGACCTCCACTGCCGCCAAGGACTTCGTTGATGTTGACGATTCGGCCGACAACGCCCAAGATGACCAGCGTTGTAATCAAAAGCACCACGCCCAAAGCACTGCCCATCCCCCAATCAAGAACCTGCTGAACCTGTTGTACAACCATCGCCCCCATCATTGTTTCTCTCGGGCTGCCAAGCAAGGCAGGGGTAATGTAATAACCCAAAGCCACAACAAAAACCAAGAGTGATCCGGCATAAACGCCAGGCAGGCTCAAGGGGAGATAAATTTCTCGAAAAGCCCGAAATGGGCGTGCGCCTAAGCTTTCGGCCGCAGTCACAAAATCTTTGTCTATACGCTGCATGACCGAGTAGATTGGAAGAACCATAAATGGAAGCAAAATATGGGTCATGCCGATCACGATTCCTGGGAAATTACGCAGCAGTTTAAGCGGTTTCTCGATGATTCCAATCCCGATAAGCATTGAGTTAACTACCCCAGTACGTTGCAGCAATACGGTCCATGCATAGGTTCTTACAAGGATGGATGACCAAAAGGGAATTAACACCGCGATGAGCAACAGGCCCGCCACTCGTCTTGATGAATGGTTCATCAAATATGCATAGGGGTAGCCAATCAACAGGCAAAAGAACATCACATAAAATGACATCTTTAGCGTATTAAACAAGACCGCCGAGAAAACGGGGGATTGAAAAAATTCCACGAAATTACTAATCCCAAGGGTGGGTTCAGTCACACTTCGTTGAAGAATTTCAAAAAGAGGGTAAATGAAAAAGATCGCAAGAAATAAAAGGGCTGGCAAAAGTAACCATGTCCAGCGGTTAAATTTTCCTTGCAAAGAGGGCCGATTTTGTTCATCGGCCGAGTCGGTTATGCTCGCCATTGCACACCTATCGCCTATTTGAATTTGCGGAGATGAAACCTAAACAAAAAAACACAGGCGTTCATCCCACAATCACTATTTTTAACTGCTAGTTGGCCAGAACGTAACTATTCAGGTCTGACCAACTAGCCAACTTCCCCATTTGTAGCACAACCATATCACCTGTCCAGTTAGAAAGGTGAGCGTGGTTGCCAGCCAGCAAATGGGGAAAGCTAACAAATCGCGTTTACTCTAGAAGCCACGTGTTATAACGTTCAAGTACGTCATCACGATTCTCATCCCACCAAGCGTCATCTACTTGGAAACCCATTGATGGACGATCTTCGTAAGTCGGTAGCAACGGTGCCATGTCAGCATTGACCTTGCTGAATGATTCAACATTGACCGGTGCGTATGAGATAAAGTCGGCGATCTTATGGTTGTGTTCTGCACTAACCATATAAGCGATCAGCTGCATCGCTTCATCTTTATTTGGTGAGCCTTTTGGTACCGCGAAGAAGTCAGGCAATGCCACATGCTGATTCCACTGAATCGCAAGCGGAGCACCTTCATCGATTGCAGTTTGAACACGGCCGTTCCAAATCATACCCATGACCGCTTCTTCATCCGCAAGCTGCTGGGCAGACTGCGAACCGGTTTCCCAGAAGATAACATCATCTTTGATACGGTCTAAGACGGTAATCGCCCGGTCGATATCAAGAGGATAAAGGTCTTCAGGTGCAACACCGTCAGCAATCAAAGCGACTTCAAAGATGTAGCGACTAGCGCGGTTTGGCAATGAGCGTGTGCCTGGGAAGTTTTCTGGGTCAAAGAAGTCGGCCCAACCTTGTGGCGCGTTATCACCAAACTCATCGGTGTTGTAACCGATAACGGTTGCATACAAGATGCTGCCAACGCGATATTCATTGGCCAATCCTGGTAGAATCTCGTCTTTTGGCACAATCGAGTAGTCGATTGGTTCAAAGTACTGCTCGGTGCTGCCGATAGCAAAGTCGTTTTCAATGTCAACAACGTCCCAAGTCACCTGACCGGCTTCAACCATTGCGACTAATTTAGCATAATCGGTAGGGCCATCTTGGATAACTTCAACACCTGTTTCTTCGGCATATGGGTCAAGATAAGCATTGGTTTGGGCTTCTTGATATGCACCACCCCAACTGGTCATCGTTACCGTACGGTCAACGTCTGTCACTTCTGCGTCACCCGTTGCTTCACCTAAAAGCCATGCGTTATAAGCTTCTAAGACCGTATCACGGTTATCGTCCCACCATGCGTCGTTAACAATGAAGCCCTGTGAAGGTCGATCTTCATAGGTTGGCAATAATGGTGCCATGTCGGCGTTAACTTTGCTAAACGTTTCAACATTTACCGGTGCATATGAGATAAAGTCAGCGATTTGGTGGTTGTGCTCAGAACCTACCATATAAGCGATCAATTCCATCGCTTCTTCTTTGTTAGGTGCACCTTTTGGAACCGCAAGATAGTCGGCTAAGGCGACATGCTCGTTCCATTGAATAGCGAGCGGGGCCCCTTCATCGATAGCGGTTTGGATCCGGCCGTTCCAGAGCATACCCATAACAGCTTCACCGTCAGCCAACTGTTGGGCCGATTGTGAACCGGTTTCCCAGTAAATCACATCATCTTTAATGCGATCTAAAACTGAAATGGCGCGAGGAATATCAAGTGGATAAAGTTGATCCTTTGGCACCCCGTCAGCGATCAACGCCACTTCAAATACATAGCGGCTGGCCCGATTTGGTAGCGAGCGTGTACCTGGGAAATTGACCGGGTCAAAGAAGTCGGCCCAACCACTTGGTGCATCTGCAAATTCGTCGGTGTTGTAGCCGATTACCGTTGCATACAGAATCGTAGCAACACGATATTCATCAGCTAAGCCAGGCAAAATCGCATCTTTATTAACCACTGAGTAGTCGATTGGCTCGAAATACTTCTCGGTACTACCGATAGCAAAGTCGTTTTCAATGTCAACAATGTCCCATGTCACTTGACCAGCATCAACCATCGCAATGATTTTAGCGTAGTCAGTTGGACCATCTTGGACAACCGTGACACCGGTTTCTTCGGCATATGGATCAAGGTAAGCATTGGTTTGGGCTTCTTGATATGCACCACCCCAACTGGTAAGGGTTACGGTTCTATCCCCTGCTGGCGCAGCTTCCTCTTCCATTTCTTCTTCAACCTCTGGGGCAGCCTCTTCAACAGCAGGTTCTGCTTCTGAACCGGTATCGGCCGCAGGAGCAGTTGCATCAGGGCTACTACAGGCTGCCAGCAAAAGTGCTAGCACCAACAATAATGACCAACGGAATCGTTTCATCTTCTTCTCCTTTTTTGAATATGAAAAGTACAGGGGTCTGTACGTTGTATTTCATCGCACTCATCAGCACGATGGATAAAACTGATTGTTTATTTACGAGGTAAGCTCAGCCAACATAACGGCTTGCACCTCATGTCTAATTTTCTGAATATGATCGTGGATTAGCTCTCCGGCCAGGTCACTGTCTTTGCTTCGCAAAGCGGCCAAAATCGCCTGATGATCGTCTAAAGCCAACTGCATCAAACTTGTTTTTGGCGTGTAGGCATACCAAAGACGGTTGGTTTGGGCATATAACATGATTAAAGTGTCTTGCAGGTATTTTTGATTGGCGGCCGCAAACATGATTTCATGGCATTCACGGTCAGCCTCAACCAATTGCTCAAGTGTTGCACGATCACCCTTAGCCATAATCCCATCAATAATCGCTTCCATCTGATCCCACTGTTCCGGTGTCCCCTTTTGAGCCGCAAGCTTAGCGATATAGCTTTCAAGCAATATGCGATTATCAAAAATTTGGGGCAAATCTCCGATGCTAATCTCTGTCACAAAAGTGCCTCGCCGCGGCATGATAACCACTAAATTATCTCGTTCTAAACGCTGTAAGGCCTCACGAATCGGGGTGCGGCCGATCTTAAGCTCACTCACCAAAGATGCTTCATTGATCACACTATTGGGTGGGTATTCTAGTGAAACAATTTTGTGTTTGAGGAAGTTATAAGTTTCAGCCGTCAAGGTCATATTTAGCGCCGCCTGTGATATATCAGTTGTTGATTAGTCGTGTATCAATGCGAGAATTGTAATATACCTCTGCAAAATCGGCAACATTAGATCCTAGAAATATCTTTTTTTGAAAAATTTAACCAACACACTTGTGCTTCATACTCGAGAAGAATGATGGTCAATCATGAGATTTGCTTACAAGCAATCCAACTGATATATTACATATCAGTTAGGTCTGTTTCGCTTCTGTTTTTTATCTGTACTTCAAAAAATTAAGCAAAATCTCAAAGTCAACAAATCATGATTAACAAAAAAAATATCGCCCAAGCGGCACAATCGATAGACTCGGTGTTTTTGAACACACCCCAATATAAAAGTGAGATATTAAGTCAGCATTTAGACCTCAATCTAATCCATAAAATTGAATCTTATAATCCGATCGGCTCATTTAAGGGGCGCGGGGTTGATTGGTGGTTTAGGCAAAACTCAACTGTACGCAAAATCGTTTGCGCATCGGCCGGGAATTTCGGACAAGCGGTCGCCTATGTCGGCCGGAAACGAGGTTTGAGCATCACCGTTTTTGCAGCCAACAGCGCCAATCGATCAAAAGTAGAGGCGATGCGCAGGCTCGGTGCTGAAGTCATTCTTGCAGGAGAGGATTTTGATGCGGCAAAGCTAGCAGCGGCCGAATATGCACAATCAAACGGTATGTTTTATCTTGTCGATGGGCTTGCACCTGAAATCGCAGAAGGGGCTGGCACGATCATGGTGGAGCTAGGCGACTACCCCACCCACATCGATAAATTCTATGTGCCGGTTGGCAACGGCTCACTCATTAACGGGATCGGGACATGGGCAAAGGCGGAACTGCCATCCACGAAAATTATCGGCGTCGTGGCAGAAAATGCTCCCTCAATGAAACTCTCTTGGCAAGAAGGAAAAATAGTCAATACAGCATCGGCCGACACCATTGCAGACGGCATTGCAGTTAGGCTGCCGATCAAAGAAGCGGTTGAGGTGATGAGCGGCATCGTTGACGACGTGGTTGAAGTCAGTGAAGAGGAAATCGTTCTCGCAGCCAAGATGTTACTTGAACAGGAAAACATGGTTGTAGAGCCTGCAGGCTGTGTCTCGCTGGCCGCCATCGTCCAAAACGCAAAACGAGATCAAGGGTTGACTGTAGCTAACTTGATCTGTGGCAAAAATATCAAGCCGCTGTAAAGAATGTTTAAAGCGGCTTGATAACCTTGATGGATCATTTTGCCAATCGTTAGCGCATCACAAACGGATTTGCCATCGGTGTTTCAGACGTATTAATCCAGGTTGTTTTGGTCCGCGTATATTCATGAATCGCGTCGATCCCCGCCTCACGGCTGCCACCACTTTGTTTAAAGCCACCAAATGGAGCGGTGGGTGAAATCACTCGATAGGTGTTCACATAGATGATCCCGGCCCGGATCTTTTTCGTCACACGATGTGCGCGAGCCAGATTCTCGGTAAAAACACCGGCCGCTAGACCAAACTCTGTGTCGTTGGCCATCGCAATTACTTCCGCTTCTGTTTCAAAACGCATGGCGCTAATCACCGGGGCGAAAAATTCGGTACGCACCGACTCAATGCTCTGATCGGGGCAGGCCAACAATGTTGGTTCAAAATACAGCCCGGCGTCTAAATGGTCCGGCCGCTTACCGCCGCAAACCAAAGTGGCCCCTTGCTGTACAGAATTAGCGATCACCCGCTCGGCCCGTTCTAATTGGGCCGTCGTCGCCAATGGGCCAACTTGGGTGCTGTCATCAAGCGGATCACCGATAACGATTTGGGCCGCCCGTTCTTTAATCTTGGCGAGCACCTGATCGTAAATGCCACTTTGAATAAAGACGCGTGATCCGGCGACACAGCTCTGCCCAGACGCACCGTAGTTGCCAGCGATAATGCCGTTGACCGCCCCTTCTAAATCCGCATCATCAAACACGATAAGCGGTGACTTACCGCCGAGTTCTAAAGAAACATGGGCGAAATTGTTGCTCGTATTCTTAATGATGTGGCGCGCAGTCTCTGGACCGCCGGTAAACGCCACCCGGGCCACTTTGGGGTGAGAGGTGAGCACCCGGCCGCATGGCTCTCCAAAACCGGTGATGATATTCACCACCCCAGCGGGGAATCCGGCCGCGTGAATCAGTTCGGCAAATTTTAGCATCGCTGCGGGGGCCTGTTCAGACGCTTTGACCACAACGGTGTTCCCGGCCGCCAAAGCTGGGGCGATTTTGGTCGCAGCTAAAAACATTTGGGCGTTCCATGGGACCACGGCCGCCACCACGCCGATCGGCTCACGCGTCGTAAACACATGCATATTCGGCTTGTCGATCGGTATCACATCACCCTGAATTTTGTCGGCCAAACCGGCGTAGTACAGGTAGTAATCAGCCACATATCCGGTTTGGGATCGGGTTTCCTTGGCCAGCTTGCCGCTGTCATTGGTCTCAAGCTCGCCTAGTTCGGCCGCATGCTCTGATATTAGGTCTCCTAACTTTCGCAGCAATTTGCCGCGTTGAGTGGCACTCATCTCGGCCCATTCGCCGTTAAACAGGGCGCGATCGGCCGCTTCAACCGCTTGATTCACTTCCGCTTCAGTCGCGGCCGGGAAAATCGCCCACGGCAATCCGGTAGCAGGATTCAAGCTCTCAAAATGCTCAGTTCCTTCTTCAAATTTCCCATCAATATAATGCTTAAATCGCTGCATAACATATTCCTTTTTTTGCTAGCTGGAAGCCAGCAACTATTTAACAACGCCCTAACGGGCTTTCAAGGCCAAAGGCCGTCCTATTTAGCCGCGGACTTTGGTCCGGCGGCAATTGATGCCAGAGTGGTAGATCTAAATTAACAAATCAACCATTAAAAGCGGGCATCACCTGATCGATAAACAGTTCAAGCGAACGCCGTTTTTTATCATAGCTCATACTGCTGTCTAGCCAAAAGCTAAATTCATCATACCCCATCGCTTCATAACTGCGCAGCCGCTCAATCACCTCGGCCGGAGTGCCAATGACATGATTAACCCGCATTTTATCGGGCGAATACATATCGATCGCAGCCATCTCTTCATCAGTTAATGGCTCGATCAGCCCTTGGGAAATCGGCCGCTCGTTTTTGAACCACGCGCCAAAATAGCAATAAAACCGGCTGATGTCTTTGGCCGCTTCTTCTAACTCTTCTTCTGTTTCCCCAACAAACGCATGGCGTAACACCATAATTTCCGGCCGGGGGATGTCCGGATTGTTGGCGCAGGCGGTATTAAATTTCTCCATTAAAGAGACAACTTCGTCGTCCCCGTTCCACAACGGAGTGACCTGTACGTTGCATCCATTTTGAACCGCAAATTCATGGGAGTTAATGTCCCGGGCCGCCACCCAAATCGGTGGATGGGGGTCTTGAATCGGTTTAGGCGCACTACTTGTTTTTGGGAACGACCAATATTCACCTTCATGCACATAGTCCCCTTCCCAAAGGTTTTTAATGGCTGGGATGATTTCGCGCAGTTTACCGCCCGCCTTCCAAGCATCTAATTCTTTATCAAAACGTTCGTATTCAAATTTATAAGCACCACGGGCCATCCCCAGTTCTAAACGTCCGTCAGTGATAATATCCGCCATCGCCACTTCACCCGCCAGTTTGACCGGATGCCACATCGGCGCACAGATCGTCGCAGTCCCCAAACGCACATTTTCAGTTCTGTGGGACAAATCCACCAAATTGGTTAGCGGGTTTGGGGCGATTGTAAAATCCATCCCGTGATGTTCACCGGTCCAAATCGTACAAAAGCCGGACCGATCAGCCAATTCGCACAGCTCCACAAATTCTTTATACAGCTCCTGATGGCTTTGTTCTGGCGTAATCCGCTCCATATGGATAAAAAGTGAAAATCTCATTCTATTTACTCCAAGAATTCCTTAAGAAAAAATTCGATTGTTCGATTGGTTACTTCGGGGCTGATATAGGCCATCATGTGTGCCTCATCGGGAATCGAAGCGGCCCAACCGTTCGGGGTTTCTTCAGCCATTTGTATCGACATCGCCGGGGTTGAATTGGGGTCGTTGTCTCCGGTTAAATAGAGAACCGGCATCGGCAATTGGCCCAGTCGGCCGCTAAACGCATCATCTGAAACAGAAAACAGGCGGTATGTACGGCCGTATCCAACCGGATCAACCGCCAGCATCCAGCGCCGAACCAAGTCGATTTTTGCAAGGCTTTCAGGGTCGGTTTTATCCGCAAACCAGCGGGACAATGCCCCATCGACCCCAGCGATTTCCCCATCGGCCAACACCTTTGCAGCCCGAGCCATAACCGCATTTCGCTGCTCGGTGCTCCGCTGGTAAACGATGTTCATCGGCACAAGCGCAATAACCTTTTCAGGATAGGCCAAGGCGAACGCAACTGAGACCAATGCCCCCATCGAGTGGCCGACAACGATGACCTGACCAAGCTGAAGCGATTCAAGCAGATCGGCTAACTGAGCCACATAATCATCAAGAGTGGCCCCTTCGCCGGGCAAATGGCTTCCCCCATGCCCCAGCATATCGTAAACCAGCACCTGATAGTGGCGCGAAAAATGCTCGATCTGCGGTTGCCAAATCTGTTGGTTAAGCCCAACCCCGTGGATAAACACAAGGGTTTGGCTCGCGACAGTTTCAGGGCCGCAGATCGAATAACTGGTTCCAGAAGTCGAACCCTTCTCCGTTCGCATCAATTCACAACATCCGTGTCGCCCAATTCTTCAAGGTCGATATAACGATTACCGATGCGATGGTGCGGCCGGCCGCCGATAGAAGCACCCAATGCCACCACGATTTCATCTGCGCGTGGCGCGTCAGCGATATCAAATTGAATCGTTAAATAGTGAGAGCGCATCCCGGCATCATTTTTGTGCATCAACGGGATCATGATCGGGCAACCGGGGCCACCGCGCGTATTGGTAAAGCTCAAATAGCTTTTGGCACCCACCGCTTTGCGATAATGGTTGCCAAACCTCAAGGTATGCACGAGGCCGGACGCATGTTCGATCTCACCATCAGCGCCGACGACGGCCGCTTTTCCATACCCTTCAATCACTTCACCAGAGCCAGCCATGCCGATGATTTCGGCCGTTAACATTTCGGCCAACGGTGGAGAAATCGCCAAAATCTGCGGCCGAAGGTTTTCAACAAATCCTTGACCGTGCCACGGGTTTTTCAGAACGGCAGCGGCCGCAAAAAATTGCAATGGAATCGGAGCTTCTTTGCCCCCTTCAATATAGGTAACCTCTTTATAGGTGACTACTTTTCGGACTGTTTCGAGCATTTTGGTTTCCTCCGCACGATGTGCAATGTAATTTATCGTAATATGGTATACCATCATATGGTAGGTTAGCAAACGATAACCTGTTACAATAAAAGAATAGTTATGAAAAACACCGAAATTGACCAACTCAAAGTCGCCCGCCCACCCAAAACCTTGCGCCAATTGGCTTACGACAACTTGCGCGAAGCGATATTAAATTCTGTCTTTAAACCAGGGGAAAGGCTTGTTGAGCGGGATTTATGCCAGCAGCTTGATGTCAGCCGCACCGTTGTCCGCGAAGCGTTACGCCAGCTAGAAGCTGAAGGCTTGGTTGAGACGATCATCAATCAAGGGCCGATTGTGGCACGGCTAGAGCCAAGCAAAGCGGAAGAAATCTATGAAATTCGCGCCTTAATCGAAGCGTTTGCCGCCCGAGCCTGTGTTCAAAACGGGACAGATCAGCAGTTTGACCAGCTTAGCCGCATCATAGACGCCATCGATCTAGCCTTTAAAAATGAAGACCCGGCCGAAGTTCTAGCCCAGACGACTCGTTTTTATGGGGAGTTTTTTATTGTGGCGAAAAAGCCTTTTGCATGGGAAATGGTCCAATCACTCAACGCCCGTATCAATCAGTTGAGAGTCATGACAATCGGCTCGACAAACAGGCATGAGGCCGCAATAGGTGAGATGCGCAAAATTATGGCTGCCATCCATGCGAGAGATGCTGACGGGGC
>JAHDEB010000311.1 GCA_020629055.1 Chloroflexota bacterium | reverse complement strand
GAGGTGCATATACCCGGCCGGCCGAAAAATGTGGCCGGTTTAAAAGCGTTGGCCATTATCGCGGCCCAAAGCTTTGCCAATGTTCGCCCCGCTGGGGTAAAAGTGCAGGGGGGTGGACTGATTCTTGACCCTGCAATGACCGAGCAGGATTTCAAAGAGCTGGCAGATGCCGGTGTGAAACATCTGGGGGAAATCGGCTTGGGGACCGTCACAGACTGGGAACTGGCCGGGAAAATGGTTGGTTGGGCGCACAAATATGGGATGAAAGTGATGATGCACGTTGGTGGGGCTTCGATCCCGGGTAGTAACGTCATCGGGGCCGATGCGGTTTTGGCTGCCAAACCAGATGTCGCCTCCCATTTAAACGGTGGCCCAACGGCCGCCCCCATCGCCGATGTTGAACGCATTATCACCGAAACAGATATCGCTTTGGAATTGGTTCAATGTGGCAATTATTTGGCTCTACAAAATGTCGCGCGTCTTATTCATAGCCACGATGCACTGGATCGGCTGGTGATCGGCACCGATATGCCGTCGGGCACCGGCGTCGTCCCTTTGGGCATGTTGCGCACGATTTCGGCCGTCACTACCTTTTCTGACATTCAGCCGGAACAGGCGGTGGCGATGGCGACCGGCAATACCGCGGCCGTGTATGAGCTAAATCGGGGGATCATCGCAGAAGGGTACGAAGCGGATTTCTTGCTTGTCGATGCGCCGGTAGGGTCGGTGGCTGAAACAGCGCTTGAAGCTTTAGCGATTGGTGATCTGCCTGGTATTGGTGCAGTCTTTATTGATGGTGTGAAAAAGGCTGGCGTGAGTCGAAATACACCGCCACCAAGACGGAAAGTGAGCAATTAATAACTTATTCAAATGAAATGAAATGATCAACATCGACAACTACATTCAAGCAATGCCAAAGGCAGAGTTGCACGTTCATATCGAAGGTTCGATTGAACCCGAGCTATTATTTACAATCGCAGAGCGTAATCAGATTCAGCTGCCATATGAAACCGCAGACGATATATTGGCCAGTCAAAATGTCGGTAAGACAAACCCTAAACAAAACCTCCAAAGTTTTATCGAATGTCTTGATATCAGCCGGGGGGTACTACGCACCGCACAAGATTATGAGCAAATCGCATACGGCTACATAAGACGCTGCCGTGACGAAAATATCGTTTATGCAGAGATTATTTTTGATCCACAGCAAGGGATGCGACAAGGGGTAGAACTGAATGCCTTGCTTGGAGGGCTTTTTGCTGGCAGTAAGGCTGGAAGTCAAGAGTTCGGCATTGAAGTTCAATGGATTATGAATTTCCAACGAGATTGGCCTCTCCAAGATGCATTAAACATTCTGCATGCGGCTAGGCCCTATCGGGACCAGATTGTTGGGATTGGTCTTGATAATCCGGAGCATCGTGACTTTCCGAAAGACTTTGCCCCGCTTTTTACCGCTGCACGAGAAGATGGTTATCGGCTGACTTCACATTGCGATGTGAATATTCCAAACTCATTAGAACATATTAAAGACTGCATCAATATCTTGGGTGTTGAACGAATTGATCATGGTGTGAATTCAATTGAAGATGATAAAGTCGTTTTGCAACTTATCGAGAAAGGAATCCCCCTTACAGCTTGCCCAACCCGTTACGCTTTTCAGTCAACGACTTCGATTGATGATCTTGAGATGATGAAAGGATTGCTAGATCAAGGTGTCATTATTTCGTTGAATAGTGATGATCCTGCGCAGTTTGGCTCTGGTTGGCTCTCTCAAACGCTCATAGAGGCGCAACAGGCTGGAAATTTTTCACTAGAGACAATGACCAAGTTTATGCGCAACGGCTTTAGCTCTGCTTGGATTCCAGCTGACCGAAAAGCAACATATCTGGCACAATTCGATAAAACGCATCAATCCCTCATGATGGAGGGAGAGTAAATTGATGAAATGTTTTACGGATAAAATTGCCATTGTGATCCACAACTATAGGAGATGTTATGACCCGTTGGGCTAAAACACCATTGAAAAGACTAGCAGATGTTGAACAGTTTGAACAAGAGATGTCGCTCCAAGAACGCTTGCCCGGAGACAGCATTTATGATGTATTGCGCGAGGCGGCAAAGGCTTTCGGAGATCGCATTGCGCTGAGGATGCTAATGACAGGGGCTGAAGATGAGGCCGCCCGTAGCGTGACTTATACACAGCTGCTGGGGCTTGTGCGTCAAGCTGCAAATCTGTTTTCTAGTTTGGGCGGAACACGACCTGGGGTCGCCTATATGCTGCCAAGCTTGGTGGAGACCCATGCCATTCTTTGGGGTGCTGAAACGGCCGGCTATGCGGTCCCGATCAACTTTTTGCTCCAGCCAGATCATATTCGGGGTTTGCTTGAAGCATCTGAAGCAAAAATCCTCGTGACGCTAGGACCACACCCTTAGCTCGATATTTGGGAGAAATCGCTGGAACTAAAAAAGCAGATCCCCGATCTTATTTTGATTCGCGTCGCTCCGCCGGGCAGTGAACCGGTCGATGGGGTTATTGACTTGGTTGATGTCCTTGGCAAACAGCCAAGTGATCGCTTGATCTTTGACCAACATGGGCAAGGTGATGACGTGGCTGCCTATTTTCATACAGGTGGCACGACGGGAGTCCCGAAATTGGCGGCCCACACACATAACGGCCAACTTGCTGCGGCCTATGGTTGCGCCGCATTGATGAGTCTCAACTCCGAGGATGTGCTCACCGGCACCCTGCCGATGTTTCATGTCGCGGGAACGATCCTGATGGGGATCAGTACGTTTTTAGCTGGGGCAGAACTCTTGATGTTGTCACCGGCCGGATTGCGCAACCCAACGATGGTGGCCCGCTTTTGGCAAATCTGTGAGCGTTATAAAGTGACAATTGCTGGTGGTGTCCCGACGTCGATTGGTGCTCTGGCTGAGGTGCCAACGGACGGTATCGACCTAAGTTCGATCAGGTCCGGCTTGACGGGAGCTTCTTTGTTGCCGGTTGCTGTACGGGAAAAATTCGTAGCTGTCACCGGTAAGCCGCTCAACGAAATCTATGGCATGACAGAAGCCTCCGGTCTTATCTCTTGCAATCCGTTTTCCGGAGAAGGGGGTGTGGGTTCAGTCGGGTTCCGCTTGCCGTATACACAGATAACAATCCGGCGCCCTGGCCCTAATGGAACGATTGGTGATGTTTGCGATACAGGGGAAGTGGGTGTGCTTGTCATTGGCGGACCCACCGTTTCACCCGGATATCGCAACGTTGCCCAAAACGCAGAAACATTTATCGATGGGGAATTGGTGAGTGGCGACCTTGCATACACAGATGAAGATGGCAGGATCTATATCGCCGGCCGATCAAAAGATCTTATTATCAGAAGCGGTCATAATATCGATCCCTTGATGATTGAAAATGCCATGCAAAATCATCCTGCGGTGGCGGTTGCCGCGGCGGTTGGCATGCCTGATGCTTATGCTGGAGAAATCCCAGTGTGCTACGTGCAGCTGTTACCAGGTGCAACGGCTACCGATGAGGAACTTCGCACGCACGCAGAAGCCACAATCGGGGAACGGCCGGCCTGGCCCAAACACGTACATGTGATACCTGCTGTACCGATGACAGCGGTCGGGAAAATTTTCAAACCGGAGTTACGCAAAGATGCCGTCGCACGTTCAGTCAATGCCATCCTGCATAATCAGAATCTAGGCGGTGCTGAAGTAGCTGTTGAAACCGGGGGCACCCGAGGCATGATCGTCAACATCAAGCTCGTCGACTGTGATGCCGAGGAGGCGCAGCAGCTTCAGGAGATACTGAATGGTTTTTTGTTCGAAACAAGACTAGAACAGTCATGAGTACGAGGCTCACAACGGCAGAATTCATAACGTTCTAGCCTAAGTGGTGCTCTCGCTAAGTCTTTAAGAATGGCAAAATTATCGTAGGAGCGTTCCTTGTGGGCGCCCCTACGATAATTTTTGCTATTTGCCAGAAGGCTACTAAGCTGAGGTATTCCTATTTAGCCTCTTATTCAACCGTCACCTGAATAATGTCGCCACCATCGGTAGCCTCGAGGACGGTGATTGTCACATTCTCGTGTATGAGTGATTCATTCGGTGCCAATGGGACACCATCACGCATGAGATCGCTTGGGACATGTGCCAGCACCTGAATTGGGCCTGCACCTGAGCCGATTGAGGAATCGACAAGATAGACCAATGCCCCGCGCTGAATCAGGGTTGAATCGTAGCCAATATAACGGCGGCTTTCGATCATCAGTGCCGATGTACGGCTGAGTGGGACCATGTGTGCTTTTACGCCATCCGGTTGTTCAATCGCAGAAAGCGCAACTGTTGCCTCACCCGTCGTCTGGCAGGTAATTTGCTCATCATCAATCCAACCCATCTGCCAGCGCTCGATGGCAAATGGCTCGGGGGCCGAGCCGTCGATTAATCCCATAAAACTATAAGGGCCAACGAATTGGTGCACCTGTTCCCATGAGTCCGCTTGATAGGCGTAAAGGTCCGGCAGAGTCATGTTGTGCCCCAGTTCATGGTTGAGCCAAAGCCCGCCCCATAGCGTCAAATCTCGTCCTGAAGTCACACCGTTGACAATCTCTACACCATCTGCGAAAAGCCCCCCACCTGGATTGGCCCCAAACGAAGGGCCAAACGGAATCGCTTGGGCGTCAGGATTGGCAAGCACAATGACGGTGTCAGCGGTAGAGAAATCGACTTCCGCATCAGCTAAATCGATCGCTTCTTGAAGAAAACTGCGATGCCCGTTATATGTGGAAAGGCCCGCGCCGTAGTGGGCCGATGGCTTGCTAAAACGTAACCAAGTTAGGTGCGGTTGTAGGTTCAGATCCATTCGCCCATAAGAAACATGACGGAAAAAGTCGGGTGCGGTGGGGGACACGATGTTGAACATTTCCTCTGGGGTTCGATTGGTAGCGGGGACGTCTTCAAAGTCAACTAAGAGGACTGTTGCATTAACTGTGCCAACTGATGAGAGCAGCCCCTCAAAGCGTGGTACCCCGATGCCAACATTCGAAAAGTTGGCCAAGGGAAGGTAGCAATTTTCGGCCGAAACGAGGTCAGATGGCGGCA
>JAHDEB010000310.1 GCA_020629055.1 Chloroflexota bacterium | reverse complement strand
AGCCCACCGAATCCCACGAGGTCTCTCTATGTCCATCAAACTGATTAAGCAGGGGTTAAATTCGAAAGAAGCCCCCGCGCCCATGTGGACCGCCAAAGAAATGAAGGACAGCTATGATGTTGTCATCATCGGTGGTGGTGCTCACGGATTAGCGTGTGCCTATTATTTGGCCAAGAATTATGGCATCACCAATGTCGCGATCATGGAAAAGCGGTACATCGGGTCAGGTGGTTCCGGCCGGAACACGACCATTATCCGCTCGAACTACTTAACGCCCGAAGGTGTCGCTTTCTACAATGAAAGTGTCAAGCTCTATGAGCAAATGTCGGTTGAATTTGACTACAACGTCATGTTCAGTCAGCGAGGCCATTTTACCCTTGCACACAACGACAGCTCAGTGAGAATCATGCGCCGTCGCGCAGAGGTTAACCAAATTCAGGGGGTCGATTCTCGCTTCATCACACCACAAGAGATCAAAGAACTTTGTCCTGCGATCGATATTAGCGATCACCCTCGTTACCCGATTTTGGGAGCCCTCTACCACCCACCAGGGGGTATCATTCGGCATGACGCGGTGGTTTGGGGGTATGCACATCACGCAGACCGTATGGGCGTTCACATTCATCAGCTAACCGAAGTACAAGATATTTTAGTTGACAATGGCAAAGTAACCGGCGTACAGACCAATCGCGGCAAAGTAAATGCAGGTGTTGTGCTGAATGCAACGGCCGGATGGTGCTCGACCATCTCTGATATGGCCGGGGTCAAAATGCCTGTCACAACTTTCCCTTTGCAAGCATGTGTTTCAGAACCACTTAAAGCCTTTCTAGATGTAATCATCGTATCGGGGTCGCTTCACGTTTATGTCAGCCAGTCTGACCGTGGCGAGCTAGTCATGGGTGCATCGGTCGACCCATTTGCAAGCTACAGTGTCAAAGGTGGCATCGGCTTTACCGAAGGCTTGGCCGGACACATCCTTGAGATGTTCCCATCCCTAAGCAACGTTCGCATTCTGCGCCAATGGGCCGGACTATGCGACATGACGCCTGACTACAGCCCGATCATGGGGTTCACCCCGGTTGAAGGCTTCGTTGTTGACGTCGGCTGGGGTACATACGGTTTTAAAGCTTCTCCGGTATCTGGTAAACGGATGGCGGAATTGATTGCAACCAACAAAACACCTGACCTTTTGGCACCATTTGCATTAGATCGTTTCGAGCGATTTGATTTGGTTGGTGAAAAAGGTGCAGCCAGCGTAGGGCATTAATTTGGAAGATGCATGATGCAGGATGCAAACACCGTTGAGCTTGTTGGCTGGGTATGGGGCAAATCGATCTCTATAGCCAGGCAGGATAGTGAGATTTGAAATATTCAGACTGGTTGGAAGAAGTTCCAAATTCAATCAAAAGTGATGCGTTATGGAACACTCAAACGTACCGCAAGGCTTTATTTCTTTCTGAACTCGCTTGGCATGATTGTGAACAGCTACTGAAACATCCTCTCGGTAAACCGATTGCACATCAACTGATCAGAAGTTCGGGATCGGTTCCGGCCAATATTGAAGAAGGTTTCGGCCGTGGATTCGGTCGGGATTATGGCCGATTCTTGAGGATCGCTATTGGTTCAGCTAGAGAAACAAGAGGCTGGTATTTTAGAGGGCGAAAGCTGATAGCTCAAGAAGTTCTGAATCATCGACTTCAAGAACTAGACTCTATCATTGCTGGATTGGTCATCATTTCCAAACAGCAATCTCAAAAGAAAAAGCCTACTGCGTAACAAAATAAATGGATCGCGGCGTTTGCATCTTGCATCGTGCATCATGCAAACGCCGATAGAAAACTCATGGTAATTATCGAATGTCCGCATTGCGGAGAACGTAATCAAACAGAATTTCGGTACGGTGGAGAATATAACGCCCGGCCGACCAATATGATGGAGATCAGCGACGCAGAAGCGGCCGACTTCATCTACATGAAAGAGAACAAATGGGGTGTGCAAAAAGAATGGTGGTATCACCGATCTGGCTGCCAAGCTTGGTTCATGGCAGAACGGCATACCCGGACCAATGAAGTCGTGCGAACTTTTTTATGGGAGGCGGGAAAGTAGTAAGTGTGAAGTAAAAAGTAGCAAGTGCGTACAAACCCACTTTAAACTTCTTACTTGATACTTCGGACTAACGAAGTTATGACAACTACAACAGCAACCAACCCCAGACTCGCGGCCGGACCCAACGAGGTGATCGACCGCTCGAAAACAATTACGTTTACCTTCAATGGTAAAACAATCTCTGCCCATCCAGGGGACACCATCGCTTCGGCCGTCACGGCAGCCGGAATCAAAATTGTCGGCCGCTCCTTTAAATATCATCGGCCGCGAGGGCTGCACGGATATGGGCATGAGATGAACTCGATGATGCAAATCGGCAACGAAGTCAGCATTAGCGCTTGGCTACGGCCGGTTGAACAAGGCATGGTCGTCAAATCTGTAAACGCATGGCCATCGCCCGACCGCGACATCATGAGCGTCACCGGCTTGGGCGACCGCTTTTTGCCGGTTGGTTTTTACTATAAAACCTTTATCCGCCCCGCGTTTATGTGGCCCACCTACGAAAAAGTTCTACGCAGCATGGCCGGGCTAGGTAAGCTCGACATCGATGCGAAACTCGCAAAAGGGTACGACAAACAGTACCTGCACACCGATATCGCCGTTGTCGGCAGCGATCCGGCCGGACTTGCGACCGCTATTAAAGCTGCTGATGGGGGTGCGCGTGTCACACTATTTACTGATGAAACCACTTTGGGCGGCTGGCTTCGGTTCCAAAAGGATGAGGCGAACACACTCAACGATCTAGTCAGTAAGGCGAGCTCCCATCCAAACATCACGTTGTACACCGACACCACGGTCATTAGCCATCATGAAAGCAATTGGCTCGTCGCCTATCGCGGCCGACGGTTGTACAAGATTCGTGCTAAAGCGGTCGTCTATGCGACCGGTGCATTGGATCAACCGCTTGTGTTTGATAGCAATGACTTACCCGGAGTGATCCTAGGCAGTGCGGTCGAACGACTGTTGCACCTTTATGGCACGTCTGTCGGTAAAAAGGCATTGATTGTGACCAGTAACGATGATGGTTGGAAACTGGCCCAAGATTTACACGAGGCGGGTGTGATTGTGATGGGAATCGCCGATTCTCGCAATGAAGCCACTGTGCCAGCTGCGGTCTCATCAGAAATTTCTGGCAAAGGGATTCCCGTCTTCCAAAAGCACACGATTATTAAGGCCAATGGCAGCAAAAGCGTGACCGGAGCCGTTATCGCCCCACTGGTTGACACCGGCATCGTCAACGCGACCGCGAAACAGGCAATTGACTGTGACATGGTGGTCATGAGCGTCGGTTGGGCTCCAGACAACGGGCTGATTTACCAAGCAGGTGGCCGGATGGAATACGATCAAGATCGCAATGAGTTCTTGCCCGCCCATCTGCCAGACAATGTATTTGCGGCCGGCCGTGTCATCGGAACCCACTCGCTGGAAAATGAGCTAACAAGTGGAGAACTTGCGGGGCAACAAGCGCTGGCATCGATTGGCACCGGGAAAAACCCGGCTAAAACCAAGCTAAAGGCATTAAAAGATGCTATCGCCGCAGAACCACTACGAACCAGTGATTTAGTCAGTGTTCCTGGTAACGGCAAACAGTTTGTGGACCGTGATGAAGATGTGACCAGCAAAGACATCAAAACCGCTATCGCCGAAGGGTTCAACAGCATCGAACTGCTGAAACGATACTCAACCACATCGATGGGTCCTTCGCAGGGCAAATGGTCGAGCTACAACACAATCCACATGACGGCGCGTGAAAACGACTGGACCGTGGCTGAAACCGGTACGACAACGAGTCGGCCGCCGGTACGGCCGGTTGAATTTGGTGCGCTGGGCGGCCAAATGATGGAACCGGTCCGTTACACCCCGATCCATGACTGGCATTTACAACACGGGGCCAAAATGATGGTGGCTGGGTTGTGGATGCGGCCGGAACATTATGGCGATCCGGTAGCCGAAGTCAAAGCGGTCCGTGAGCGGGTTGGCATCATCGACATCTCGACGTTGGGCAAGATGAAACTAACCGGCCCAGGCGTTGCCGATCTGCTAAACAAAATTTACACCAATAAGTGGTCTAAACTCAAAGTCGGCCGCACCCGTTACGGCATTATGTGTAGCTCGGAAGGGGTGATTACCGATGACGGCGTTACAGCGCGTGTGAGTGAAAACGAATGGTATATGAGCACCACGTCGGGCGGCGCATCAAGCGTTTACGAGACGATGCAGTGGTGGATGCAGTCAGGCTGGGGTGAGGGTGTGCACATGCGCAATGTCACCGAAGGTCGAGCAGCATTTAACCTAGCAGGGCCACACTCGCGTGAATTGCTTAGCAAATTGGTTGAAGACGCCGAAGCCTTATCAAACGACAGTTTCCCCTACATGGGGTTCCGTGAGATGACGGTCGCCGGGGTGAACTGTCGCCTGATGCGCATCGGCTTTACCGGCGAACTCTCATACGAAATCCACTGCCCATCGTCACAAGGGCGAGAAGTATGGGAAGCGATTATGGCGGCCGGAGAAGAGTTTGGCATTTCCCCATTTGGGGTCGAGGCTCAGCGTGTTTTGCGCCTAGAAAAAGGTCACATCATCATCGGACAAGATACCGATGCATTGACCGACCCGATCATGGCAGATATGAACTGGATCGCCAAAATCGACAAAGAAGATTTCTTAGGCAAGCGGATGGTTGCCCGCGCGGTTGAAAACGGCGTGGAGCAAAAGCTCGTCGGCTTCAAAATGAAATCGGTTGATCCTGAAACAGGCGGTCACATTGTGCCGGAAGAAGGGTTACAAATCGTGGAAGAGGTCACCCGATCTGATAAATATCCGATCGGCTTAAAAATTATCGGATGGGTGACGTCGAGCCGTTTATCCCCAACATTGAACGAGGTAATCGGCCTGTGCTGGCTACCGACGGCGATGGCGGAAGCGGAATCGGCCGAATTTTCGATCCGACGCAACGGCAAGCTAATTCAGGCAACAACGCATCATGGTGCGTTTGTAGATGCAGAAGAGACGAAGTTGAAAGGGTAAGGTGGCAAGT
>JAHDEB010000061.1 GCA_020629055.1 Chloroflexota bacterium | reverse complement strand
CGAATCATCACCCGCAGCTCACCCCGATTGTCATTGGTCGGGTAATGCTGCGTAAACCGATTGTCCCACATCAGCACACCCCCATCTGACCAGCGAAACCGGCAGCTAAAGCGATGCTCTTCTTGCAACGCATACAAATACCCCAGCAAAGGAGCACTCTCTTCTGGCGTCATCCCCTCAAACTGAGTGACAAACATCCGGTTCACATACAGCCCCTCTTCCCCTGTGTCAGGGTGGGTTCGCACGACCGGATAAACGGCCGAATAGCGCTCGTCTATTTCAGCACCTGGCCCATAATAACTGTGGATCGCATTCAGCCCCCGTAGGGTTTCCTGCATCTTGGCCGACAGGGACTTAAACGCCGCAATCGAGCTGACAAAACTTGTATCGCACCCATAGCTGGGCAGGATTTTGCCATGCAAAATAGAGACATATGCCCCCGGCCGTAAATAGCTTACATCGGTGTGCCAACTTGCACCCCCAAACATCGCCTTGGCGTCCGGCTCTCGGCGCAGTTCCAATACCTCGGGGCAATCATCAAATCCATTATTGACGATCGGGTGCAAAAAATGAGGTCCAAAATGGGTCGCCAGTCGGCTCAATTGAAAACGATCTAAATTTTGCCCATCAAAATAAAGAACAAGATGATGGCTGAGCGCCTGCTTAATTTCAGTTAAAGCATCATCGGTCAATTGGTTCAGATCAACGCCGGAACAGGTCGCCCCGATCGCTTCGGTCATTGGTTTAACTTGAATATTGGAAGACATCGGCCAATTTTCGACAAGAATCAAAAATCGTCAACGAAATCAAGCGCCAACCGATCAAAGATGTGGGAATCTCGCCAATAAGTCCGAATACACAGTCGAATACTCTATTCCATAAACTTGATTCGAAGTCTTTTCTATACATCCTCAAAGCCTCACTTTTACTTTTGAGCTGTTGTCACAGATTTCAATCTATTTGCCGGCCGTCCAACCTTAACGCCAAGGCTACAGCTCTTTAGGAGAAGAAATCGGGACACCCATCCGAGCGAGGGTGTTCCCTTTTGTCAGCTGATATCGAACAACTCCGCCTATATGCGCTATAAGCAAGAGGAGGAAAACCTTTGATAAAAGGCTATGAGCTGACCGTGGAAGGCTGTCGTTAATTAGCTCCGGAAGCACATTTCTCGGTGACAGTCCAAGACCGCTAGAAATGAGCATAGCGGCCCCACTAATCGCTAAGACAAACAAGAAGATGTATAACAAATTGTGTGTCCACAGAAAAAGCTTGGCATTAAATGGGGTAAGGCCGGCCGGCGATTCCGGGACTTCATCCATAAAGTGCCAAATCACACGAACAACCGTGAGTATTACAACCAGCAGGCCGATCCCCACATGTATCTGGTATAGCCTTGCCTGAGATACCACGTCGCTCATTCGAACCATTAGAAATCCCAATGGCCACAAAACAAGAATGAGCACGCTACTTAACCAATGCAGAGCCTGGGCCAAACGACCGTATTCTTTGGAAGTCCCTTTCATAATCAATCTCCGATTTTTACTTGTTCTCTTTTTTTTGAAAATTATGCTAAGGACTTTTCGTACTCTAATTCATGTCCATAATTTTGGCCGACCTTCAAAATCGTCATCGTAAATTGGCCACAAAAATATATCGTTCTCTCGGTATGTAAAGCCATCGCTTCATAAGCTTTCTGGCGCTCGCTTTCACCGCCATCTGTCTTAGCAGACAAGAGAAAACGGCCATGCTCGAGAGCGGCTTCCGCCTGTGCAATCATGAAAGACTCTGGCCCGGTTAACTGCTGATATTTTCGTAACAAACGAGTGAAAAACCCATGCCGTGTTCCGTCTAAATCAAGGAACTCTTCCGCCTCCGCCCCGTGCAGAACTGAAATTTGGCTTTCCTCAAACCCTAGCTCAATCAACCTTCGAGCCACTCTTTCAGCGACATCTTGGTTATCAAAGACTGTGACAACACAATCTGTAGGCAACATATAAAATTCTTTTTTCGTCATCCGATTTTTCCAACCTTTAAATTTGCTCTAAATACCCAGCTCCTCGTTGTCCCCGAGGTGATTTCGAATCACTTTGAGCAAACTTAGCAAATGGGTTTGTTCTGTTTCCGTTATTCCGAGCCCAATGTTGTCAAAGTGACCGAGCAAAGCTGTGGTGACAGCCTCTTTTTGGGCATAGCTTTCTTCGGTTGCCGTGACAAAAAATGCTCTTGAGTCATTTGGATTAGGTCGTTTCACCAGCCAACCTTTGGTTTCGAGACGTTTTATCAAACGAGAAACATTGTGCTTGTCTCGAAAGGTCAGCTGACTAATATGCTGTTGATTCAATAAACCATCGCTGTTCCAAATAACAGACATAATTTGCCACTGTTCCGGCGAAAGATCGTATTCGGCTAACGCGATCGTTAACTGATGCCTAAATAGTTTGGCGACCCGGTCTATGTTAAAACCCAAAGCATCATTGAGAACTGAAGGGATTTCTTTGGTCATTTTCTTTAAAGCCCTTCAATTAGTTGTCCAAGCAACCAATTGAGTAGATTATATCAACAAAGTTATGGTTGTCCAGACAACCATAATCGGTTCAGCATTCTCTTACCGCATAAGTGTTGTTTCCAACCTGCAAAACACTGCGCAAGCTGACATAGCGGCTCAGGTTGTCAAAAACGACCTACTTGGCTGAATTAATTCTATTTTTCCATTTATAAAAACATCTATCCCCTAATCCTAAGATAAATGGCCATTGTCTACCATGCTATTTCTTCAATTTAGTTGATAATCTAAAAATTCGATGCCTGCTTACGCCTTATCTACCTTGCGAGCCGAACGTCTGTATTTGGCAGACCGCATTTATTACAGCATTATAAATCCGGTGTAATAACTCCCCTCACTCCTCCATCTGTTGATTATCACAGCGATTCAACAAACAGAATCGGAGGCACAAAATGAGAAAGTTTTTCCAAACCAACTGGTTGATTTTAATTTTATTCGTAGCCGTCACCGCTTATAACAACGGCGGCGCTTTACTCGGGAACTTTGCAGGTGTTACAACGGCCGCGGCCGTTCAGGTAGATGAAATCGCAGACCCGATTGTCATCCCATCCTTCAATGAAACAAATGCCCTTTTAGCAGACGAGCAAAACACGATCGATATTGTTAACGACTTTGGCCCTAGCGTTGTGGCTATCAACGTTTCTGTCGCAGGGGAGCCGATGCTGCCTTTCGATGGGGTTCCCGAAGATCAGCTTCCGCAGGAACTGCAAGATTTGCTCCCATTTTTAGAGGAAGAGCGGTCGGTTCAGCAAAGCTCCGGCAGCGGATTCCTTATTGATCTAGCAAATCGAGAAGACCGGTATATCGTCACCAATTTTCATGTGATAGAAGGGGCCTTAGCATCTGGCACGGCCGATTTGCTTGAAAATGCCGAGGTCACCGTCGTTTTCCCACAGCAAGACAACCGGCCGGTACCGGTTCAAGTCATCGGGGCAAACCCATCGTTTGATCTCGCCCTGCTTGCACCAATCGATCCATCCCAGCCATTTCCAAACGTTCCCGGTTTAACCCTTGCCGATTCAGACCAGCTGCAAATAGGGCAGAAAGTCATCGCCATCGGCAACCCGTTTGGGCTTGAATTTACCGTAACAAGCGGCATCGTCTCCGCCCTCGGCCGCTCTGTCCCATCTATCGGGCAGGTTAGTGTGCCGATGATTCAAACCGACGCCGCCATCAATCCCGGCAATTCCGGCGGCCCGTTGTTGAACTCACGCGGCGAATTAATCGGGGTAAACACCTCGATTATCAACCCGGACGGCCGAGCTTCAGCCGGGATCGGCTTTGCGGTCCCCAGCAATTTGCTCATCGAGGCGCTCGACAATCTTGAGTCAGGCGGCTTATCAAACGTACGGGACACACGTCCCTATTTAGGGGCTCAAGTCCGCTCTGTTGGGCAAATGCCCGAAGCGATTCGAGAACGACTTGATTTACCTGAATCCGGGTTGGTCGTTGTCGGTGTTTTACCCGGCAGCCCGGCCGAAAACGCTGGTGTGCGTGGCCCGCAAGGGAGCGAAATCATCGGCTCAACCGAATTGCCGATCGGGGGTGATGTGATCATTGCCGTCAATGGAGAGCCGGTTGATGATGTTGAAACGTTGAGATTTTTTATCACCTATGAAGGGGAAGCGGGTGATGAAATCGAACTGACCGTGATCAGAGACGGGGAACAGATGACAATCACCGTCACATTGGCCTTGTTTAATTAATCAAGTCACCCAGACCTTCGCATTCTAAGTAAATGTAAGTGGACGATAGAAAGTAACTGACTTTAGATTTGGCAGGTTTGGCTCCATTCACCTCTGGTGAAAACCTGCCAAATCTTTTAGAAAAATGATGTGAGCTACTTAAGTCGAAGTCCACAATTAATAGCCGTTGGGATTTATCCCACGGCTATTTTTATTGTTTAAAACTGACATTCAGGGAAAATACCGCCTGACTTTTCGTTTCATGAGCCAGTCGCTCTAGCTGTTAAAAACGACCCATCAAGAGGAAAACATGTCATACGCGGTCCCACCTGCCAACTCAACACCCATTTCATACGGCCGACGAGTGCGTCAATGGGCCGACAAACATCCCCAAAAGCCAGCCATTATTTTTATCGACGGCGATGCTGAACCCGAAGAGCTCTCATGGCTTCAAGTTGACCAACGTTCGAACCAGATCGCGCGACTATTGGCCCAAAACGGGGTCAACTCCGATTCAACCGTTGTGATCGGCTTACCCAACTGTCCCGAACATTATCTCGTTTCGCTGGCAGGGTGGAAATTGGGAGCGCTGGTGATTTCTTTACGCCCCAAACTGCCTGAAAGAGAGCGGGTGCAGCTGCTTGAGCTGGCCAATGCGGCCGTCGTGGTTGCGGATTGGCAAAATGTGCCAAACCCACAGCTCAAGCTTGAAAACGTAAAAGATGTCGGCCGTTTTTCGGCCGATCCTTTACCCGATATCACCGCCCATCCGGGCAAGGCGGTCGCCTCTGGTGGTTCGACCGGTCGCCCCAAACTCATCGTTGATCCCAACCCATGGGCATCTACCGATGACACCCCCGTTTTCGCACTGTTAGGCATTGAGCCGAGCATGGTTCATCTGGTTAGTGGGCCGCTTTATCACAACGCCCCGTACCTGTTTTCCCATCGCGGCTTTTTCCAGGGACACACCATCGTTTTAACCGCCCGCTTTGATGCGGCCCAAGTCGCAGATCTAATCGAAACGTATCAGGTCAGCTACACCTACATGGCCCCCATCATGATGAGCCGCATCGCAAAATTGCCCGATATCAAACAAAAAAACCTGCGCAGCATCCGGACGCTAATCCACACAGCCGCGCCCTGCCCAAAATGGCTCAAACTCGCATGGATCGATTTAATCGGCGGTGAAAATCTGCTTGAATTATTTGGAGCGACCGAAGCGGTTGGCATTTGTACCATTCGTGGCAACGAGTGGCTGCAACACGAAGGTAGCGTAGGGCAACCGGTAACCGGCTGCGAAATGCGCATCCTAAATGCAAACGGGGATGAGTGCCAAACGGGGGAAGTCGGTGAAATTTTTATGCGCTGGACCGATCCTGATCGTGGTCCGTCGTACACCTATATCGGATCTAATCCGGCGAAAAAGGATGGAAGCGGCTTTAGCAGTGTGGGGGATTTAGGCTGGGCCGACGAGGACGGCTATCTGTTTATTGCGGACCGCCGAGTTGACATGATAATCAGCGGTGGGGCGAACGTGTATCCGGCCGAAGTTGAAGCGGTGCTGACCGAACATGAAGCGATTGCAGACGTTGCGGTCATCGGCTTACCCGACGAAGAATGGGGCAGACGCGTACACGCCATCGTCCAATTCAAAGAGGATGTCACCCCGATAAACGCCGCAGCGTTAGAAGCATTTTGCAAAGCCCGTCTCGTTAGCTACAAAGCGCCCAAAACGTTTGAATTTGTCGATTCACTGCCGCGCAATTCGGCCGGGAAGCTACGCCGCACCGACCTGGTCAAAGAACGAAGTTAAGCACAGGGTTTTTCCAAAGTCAGTCACTTATTTCCGCAAGCCTTTGGCATGCGTCCATACCATTTTGTATGTCTAGATTTCGGCGTTAAAACGCCGAAATCTAGACATTAGAAAGCTTGATCAGGCATGTCGAAGAGTTGCCCAAGAAAAACAAATGACTTTGGAAAAACCCTGAAGTTAAGCAGGCAATGTTGTTTGCTGTTTGCCAGAAGGGTAAACTTCATCCATGGCTACCATTTTCAACAACAAACGCATCATCTTGGGTGTTACCGGTTCGATCGCTTGCTATAAAGCGGTCGATTTAGCATCAAAATTGACCCAAAAAGGGGCTCTTGTCGATGTCATTCTGACCCGATCTGCCCAAAAATTTGTTTCAGCCCTCGCCTTTCGGTCGGTAACCGGCCGCCCTGTTTTTGTTGATATGTGGGATGAGCGGGAGCATGTGCAACATGTTAATTTGGCAGAAACGGCCGATCTAATGATCGTCGCCCCTGCCACCGCCAATACCCTAGCAAAACTTTCTACCGGCATCGCAGACAATCTGCTTTCTTTAACCGCAATCGGGCTACGCTGCCCGCTGGTTGTGGCCCCCGCAATGGATGGGGGCATGTATGCGCACCCAGCGACGGTGGCCAATGTCGAAACCCTGCAAAGCCGTGGCATCCGCTTCATCGGCCCTGCAGAAGGGCGCATGGCGAGTGGACTAACCGGCAAAGGGCGCATGGTTGAACCGCTCGATATTTTGGCCGCAGTCCGGCCGATTTTAGGGCGGGATGGGTTATTGGCCGGGCGCAAGGTCGTCGTGACAGCGGGCCCAACACGAGAAAAGATAGACCCGGTTCGGTTTATAACCAACCGATCGACCGGCAAACAGGGGGTGGCCTTGGCCCAAGCGGCGCTCGATGCGGGTGCAGATGTCACCCTTATTTTGGGGCCAGTCCCCATCGAACCGCCAAATGAGTGCAATGTTGTACGGGTGACCTCAACGCTCGATATGCATGATGCGACGGTTGAGGCGTGTACATCGGCCGATATTTTGCTGATGGCCGCAGCGGTGTCTGACTTCACGCCAGCTACTAAATCTGACCAAAAAATCAAGAAAACGCAGGCTGAAGAATGGGGGATGGCCATTGGGCTCGAACGCACCCTGGACATTTTAAAAGCGATTCAAAAACAGCGAAAAAGCTCTGGATTCCCAAGGGTCGTTCTAGGATTTGCCGCAGAAACGCAAGACGCTTTCAAATACGGCCGAGACAAGCTGATCCGCAAAGGGTTGGACTTTATCGCCATCAACGATGTCACCGCACCTGGGGCCGGATTTGGGGTCAATACCAACCGGGTTACACTGCTTGATGCCGATGGTCTTGTTGCAAAATTCCCGTTGCAATCCAAATCAGAAGTCGCTGAACAGATCATCATAAGGGTGGCTGAAGAGCTCGAATAAAATTTTTATTTTTTGTCTCCGTTTTTTGGATGAGGCCACCTAAAATTCACAACAGCTGCCAATAAACATACCTTTTGCCTATCCCAATCCTCCTACCATAGTTCCAAAGGACTGCCTTCACCCCTTATCCTTCACGCCCGGTTAACGGTAAACTGCCCCCCATAGGGAAATACTAAAATACACGAATAGTAGACGGGGTGGCGAGAAACAAAACTAGGCCAACATCTCCTTCTGCACATATTTCAATCTTCCAATCGGCCAAAGCTATCTTTTGCCGACACTATGCACTGAGCGTTTTGCCACGCTTTAGGTGCCTTTTGCACACACCAAACGGAGGCAGGCATGTCATATGATGCCTATCATTTGTGGAAAACAGTTCCGAACACAGAAGAACCTCTTCTGTCAATTGTGATCCCAGCATACAACGAAGAAATTCGAATCATCCCTACAGTCGGTGCGATCGCATCCCATGTTTCCAGCTTAGGATTCCCATGGGAGTTGATTGTGGCTGACGATGGCAGCAAAGACCGCACGGTAGAATTGTTGCAGCGCACCGGGTTCGTCAACATGCGCGTTCTAATCGCTGAGAAAAACGGTGGGAAAGGATGCGCCGTCAAGCGGGGTATCAAAGCCGCACGGGGGCAGTTTGTGTTGTTTAGCGACGCAGACAATTCGACCCCGATTGAAGAGGTATCCAAGCTTCTTGAGCACCTAAAAACGGGCGGCTACGACGTCGCCATTGGATCACGCGCAGCGGATGGGGCCGAAGTCGCGCAAAAGAGCTTTTTTCGCCACCTGCTCAGCAATGGATTGCATTGGATTGTCAAAGTGTTTTTCCAAATCGGGGTTAAAGACACCCAATGTGGCTTCAAAATGTATACACGAGAAGCGGCCGTACGGCTGCACTCCGCACAAACCATCATGGGATTTTCCTTTGATCTAGAAATCCTCTACCTAGCGGGCAAATATGGTTTCAAAATTATCGAAGTTCCAGTCACATGGATCGATGCACCAGGATCAAAAGTAGATACACGGAAAGAAGTACAACGGTTCCTACGTGACCTGCTAAAAATTAAAAGCAATGACTTAAAAGGGGTATATGCAAATGGGTAAACGTTTAAAAGTAGGAATGATCACCACTTTTCCACCAGGAAAAGGATCATTAAATGAATATGCATATCATTTTGTGCGCCATATGCGCACGAAAGAAGAAGTTTCTGAAATTATTATCTTCGCTGATGATTTAAATGAAGGCGAAGGAACGTATAAGAACGAGCCTGGCAATGAAACAGAATGCCCGCTCTCGGTGATCCCTTGTTGGGAATTCGGCCGCAAGCGAAATTCTGTACGCATTATGCAGGCGGTAAAACAAGCACAGCCAGATGTAATTTTGTACAACATGCAGTTTGCGACTTTTGGCGGCGACCGTGTCTCTGGCGCATTGGGGCTACTTTCTCCCGCACTGGCTCGATTAAACGGAATACCAACTATCGTTTTGTTACACAACATCATGGAAACGGTAGACCTTCAAAGCGCCGGTTTCGCATCCAACTCGATCATCGAGGGTGTTATCCGTGGGTTTGGCAACATGTTTACCCGCATGATTTTAACTGCAGACATCGTCGCGCTAACCATCCCGAAATATGTCGAGATCTTGACTGAAAAATACGAAGCTGAAAACGTCGTCTTGGCCCCACACGGGTCATTTGAAGCGGAAAAGCCAAAACCTTCTTTTGATCTTCCAGAAGGGCCGCTCCAAATTATGACTTTTGGCAAATTCGGCACCTATAAAAAAGTAGAGCCTCTGATCGAAGCGGTTGAAATGCTTGAAAAAGATGGCAGCCGCCCTCCGCTGGAGCTAGTGATCGCTGGGACAGACAGCCCGAACGCAAAAGGGTATCTCGAGGGGGTCCGAAACAAATACAGCCACATGGAAAATCTCCGCTTTACCGGGTATGTGCTAGAAGAAGACGTCCCGGTCATCTTCGGAGATTCGGCCGTCGTCGTCTTCCCATATTCCAGCACAACCGGCAGTTCGGGCGTCTTGCACCAAGCGGGCAACTATGGCAAAGCCACAGTTTTACCCAACATCGGTGACTTTGCGGAAGTCATCATGGATGAAGGGTATACGGGGGAGTTTTTCAAACCGGAAGACGCCAAAAGTATGTCCGATGCGATCGGGAGGGTCATCGATAACCCGGAAAATCGCGAGAAAATTGCACGCCAAAATTATTTGGCATCCCAAGGATTACCGATATCTGAAGTAGTAGATTGGTACATCTTTCACTTTCAAATGCTGCTAGAGAAGCAAAAATCAGGCCAATTGGCCGGAGTGTAGGCAGGGTTATTACTTAAGCCCCATTCACCTATTTCTTTTTAACCGTTAGTCTTAAACAAAATAAAAGCAGCTTCTGTCTACGATCCAAGTGGAGCTATCAGCAGAACTTGTTTTAGAGGAGTAATGTAAAAATGATCGGAACAATGTCAAAACTTGAATTAAAAGGTCGCTTTGATGCTTACCAAGCGCAAGGCACCAAAATTTGGCTAAAAGATGAAATCGAAAAGATGAGCGGACAGGGGGTAAAGGCGAATATTTTGGTCGATATGACCGATGTGACCTTTATCGACTCGGCCGGTCTTTCAGCTTTGGTCGTGGGCATTAAAAAAGCGCGCGAACATGGTGGCACGATGCATTTATTTGGCCTGCAACAAGCGGTTCAAATTATTTTTGAACTCAGCTGGTTAGATAAAGCGTTTCCTATTTTCATCACAGAAGAAGAGGCGACTCAAGCATTTAACGCCTAATTTCCTTGCTATTTGCCACAAAGCTTTTGGATCGATTAAGAGACCAAAGCCTGGTCCAATCCTTAGTTTAGATCTCAGTTGAGCTAAAGAATCAATGTCGATAAACCAAGCGTGGGTTTTAAACCGTAAAACAAAAGGTTATCTCGAATCACTAGGGGATACGTGGCTGAATTGCGGGGCGGAAAGCTTCGGCTTTCGGATTAATGATCGTACCGTGTACTGCATCAAGAGTGAACATCACCGGCCGGGGTTAAACATGAACCCTCAACCAAATGGTGGCACCAGTATTCCTGTGGGTCACTTTATCAAAAATGAGCGCCAGGCAGTGCAATCAGTCTCAATCAGCTCCCGAGTGCGCTTGGGTGACTCACAGACCGGCGCACTGTTTGTTGATGGTCTCGACGGCCCCTTTTATCAAAAAAGATTAGACCTCGATGCCTCCTTTTTTGGCGAAACGAATCAATTACAAAAAGATGTAGATACGATTTCATCTGAACTGGTTGAGAAACAAGATCAATTGGTCACACTTTACCAACTGAGTCAGACGATGCGGCGACATTTAGAAATTCAGCCGCTCTTTTCATCCCTTATTGTGACCCTTCAATCACTTTTTCATTCAGAAGGGTTATTTACCTTAGTCAGCAGCGGTGGGCTTTCCCCCATCGTCTCGGCTTATCCAGACAACACCTTGTTAGATGGGAACATTATTCGCGAATTACAGGCGATGCATCTAGATAAAGAATCAGCGATTTTTAATGAAACCAATTTCGAAAAAATCCAAAATCTGCTCTTCTTGCCCCTAGATGTCAAGGACCCGTTCCAAGCGAGCTTTGTTTTTGTGAACAAGTTAGACGGCCGTTTTGTAACCCAAGACTTAAAACTGGCTCAGCTGATTGGGGAACAGATTAGTGCGCAATTTGAATACGTTCAATTGCATCAAGAACTTTTAACAAAGGCGAAATTGCAGGCCGAAGCTGACATGGCCAAAAACGTGCAGATGCAGCTGCTGCCAACGACACCGCCCAATATCCCTGGCCTCGATCTCTTCGCCCAATCAAAGCCGGCATCGCAAGTAGGTGGTGACTTTTATGTCTTCATCCCAGATGCAACCATCCCACTGTTTGTTCTGGGGGATGTATCGGGCAAAGGTATGCCCGCAGCTTTACTCATGACAATGTTGCGCTCTTCGTTCCAAAGTGCCGCAAGGGTCAGCAAGCTGCAAGAAAATATAACCACTGAGGTCTTAAATGATGCGAACCGCAGCATGTATGGCGACTTCACTTCAGTAGAAATGTTTGCAACCGCAATCGTGGCTGCATTTGATCTGGAAACGCGAGAGCTAAGTTATAGCAATGCGGGTCACTCACCGGTCATTTATTGCCCAGCAGGTGGCAAACCGGAAATTTTACCCGCAAACGGCCCGGCAATGGGCGTTGTAGACATGGATGTGGCCGGGCAAGACTCGATCATCCTAAACCCAGATGATATTTTTGTCATTTGTACAGACGGCTTTGTTGAAGTTTGGAACGAAGCTGGTGAAATGTACGGATACGACAGGTTATTGGATCTCGTGTCATCCATAAGGCACTTCTCTGCAATGGAGATCGCTATCGAAATGTATATGGCTATTGAAGAATTTGCTGGGCCTCGTGAACAAGATGATGACCAAACATTGATCGTAACTAAAGGAGTAGATCATGGATCATAGTGATTTTAATATTCGGATCGACTTACCAAGCACGCACCGATTTCTGAATGTAGCAGGGCTTGGTATCGATGCGATCTTACAGCGCTTGGGTGATCTAATTCCCGGCGCAGAAAAAGTGTCGCGCGAAGTTCAGGTAGCGGCGCAAGAAATATGTGCAAATGTTGTCGATCATGCTTATTCCGATGAAGAAAATGGCCGGCTAACAATTGAAATCAATATCGTGTTAAAGGAATCAAGACTAGATATCCATATTAAAGACACCGGAAAAGAGTTTGAGCCAGACTTAGTAAGGCAGCCAGCTTTAGGTGAGCTTCAAGAAAGAGGTTTCGGTTTGTATTTTGCTAAAAAGCTAATGGATGATGTGACATACACACGCAACAACGATGAAAATCATTGGCACTTAATGAAAAAATTAACCATTGAAGATACGGCTGACATTGAGGCGGCACTCAGCTGATCTTTGTCCACCGAATACAGGCGATCGATTCCTGTCATCAATCGGGATTTATATCCCATGGAGAATATGCAATGAACATTGCGACTAAAGAAGTAGTCAAAAAAGTAATCACAATTTGCCCAGAAGGGAGATTAGATTCTTTTGCAGCCCCGCAATTAAGATCAAAACTTGTGGCTTTAATCGAGGCAGGACATGACCAAATTGTCCTCGATCTTCGCAATATCGAATTTATGGATAGTGCAGGTATTGCTGTATTGGTAAACACCTTAAAACGCACACGCCAAACGGGTGGTGACACGAAATTAGTGACTCCTCACGATGAAAGCACGATGCGGATGTTTCGTTTAACACAGTTTGACAAAATTTTTACGATGGTCGAAACACCCGAAGACGCCATTAATCAGTTTTAACGGAGAATCTTATGTCTGTTGTTTTAGTTGTCGATGACTCACCTGTAATTAGACGCGTCATGAGCGTGACCTTTGAGAAAGGTGGATACGAAGTAGAGTTGGCCGAAGATGGCCAAGAAGCACTTGATGTGCTTGAAGATGTAGATGTTGATGTCATCTTTGCAGATATCAATATGCCGGTTATGGATGGCATCACGATGTTGAAAATTATTCGTGAGTCAGCCGAATGGGGCCATTTGCCCGTCGTCATGTTGACAGGTGTTGGCGAGGAAAAAGATCGCGAAAAAGCGATGATAGCCGGTGCCAATACGATTCTGACCAAACCTTCAAGCTCGAGTGAAATTATTTCTACCTTGCAAAAGTTAGAAGTAGCACCTGCAGAATATTAAATAGTTTTTTGTCGGGGACCGAGTCTTTATGCGTGGAGAATAAATCATGCAGAAACGATTAAAAGCTCTCTCTGTAGAGCAAATCAAACAGCTGTACGCATCTTGTGGAACAGACCAAGCAGGGAAGCACGACTTTACCTTGTTAACGCTGCTATTCAATGGTGGCATGACGGTTGAAGAACTCGCTGACCTACGGATTACATATCTCGACTTTTCTAATCGTTGGATATGGGCCGCACGTGGTTTAGAACGTCCTCGCTTTGTGCCAATGAACAGCAAGTGCGCGAAAGCATTGACCGAGTGGCTGGAAGAATACCCACAATCCCATTTTGTTTTTGGCGACTGGGGCAAAGGGACACCAACCGGCTACCGTTTCCGTGCCAACATGCGTAAGAAGCAAATTGCAGAGCGCCTAACCGAAATCGGCGATCGTCATGAGGTTAAGTTAACCGCAGAGCTAGGCAAAATTACGCTGACTCGCCGACTTTTAGAAGTTTCAGAGGAAGGGCAAGAAATTCTCTCCCTCATACCTGAAGAAAAATGGGACATGATCAACCTTCCGGTTGAAAACCTCCCCCCATTTTCTGTTGTGAATGTCAACTCAGATATGCCGATGGCCTCGAAAGGGTTTATCCCAGTCCCGAGTGAATTCGGCCGGCCTCCGGCTGAAGATGACATTATTCGAAACGGCCGGGCGATGCTAGAAAAAGCAGCCTCGTCTTTGTAAATAATTTTAATAAGCGCCTCCGTTACATACGGTGGAGAGAACAATATGGCAGCATCAGTCAAAGCAAAAATAACGGAGAAACTCATGCATAATTCCGACATGGCAACCATGGGAGTTAACATCCTTTTTTCACTCATCGTTGCAGCGTCGTACATCATGTACGGCATCGCATTTAACCGATTGGGTGGCTTTCCCGAAGAAAGAACCGCAATGGCATTTATCCAATATGCTATTACCGTCTTTATGAGTCCCTATTTTATCGCAGGGCTCGTTCTTGCCTTAGGCGGTTCACTTGTCCGCATGGCCTTGTTTAGCCTTATCGGCATTACCCGATCTGCACTGGCGGCCGAGCTCTCGCTCATTATGATGTTGATCGCATCAGCGATTATTTTCAAAGAGATGCCTCGATTCCCAAAAGATTATCTGGGTGGGCTTTTCATCCTGATTGGCTCCTATATCGTCGCCAGTTAGCAGAGTTTAAATCTTTTTTCCTGATCAAATTCTCAGCATTTTCAATTTGCGGCGTCAATCACGTCAAATCTCAAAAAAGGATTTTTGTGATTGACCCAAGAAATCATGATGACACCCCAAACCAACCGAAAAATATTAATCATCGATGACAGCCCAGTCGTTTTGCGTACACTCAGAATTATTCTCGAGAAAAACGGCTATGAAACATGGGAAGCAAACTCGGCTGAAAAAGGGTTGAAAATCCTTCAAGGCAAAGGATTGCCTGATCTCGCCATCGTTGATTTGCACCTTCCACGGATGGATGGATTTGGGTTCTGCAAAAAAGTTTTGCGTTTCAGCGACCTCCCCATCATTATGCTGTCGTCCGATTCTTCGGAAGAGGCGATTGTGCAAGGGCTAACTGATTATGCGGAAGATTTTATCGTCAAAACAGATCCCAATTCGTTCCGTGAAAGAGAGTTGCTTTCACGCATCAACAGCGTTCTTGAGCGTTTAGGCGACTTCCCATGGGAGCCGGCCCCGCTTCTTTCAATCGATGATCGGCTTCAGGTTGATTTCTACAAACGACAGGCGCTCATTCACGATGAACGGGTGAAGCTAACGCCTACAGAAACTCGGATCTTACACATTTTAATGCGCCATGCGGGTGAAACAGTCAATTACGACTATCTTTTACGCCGCTTGTGGCCAGGACAAGTCGCTTTCGAAGACCGTTTGCACACACACGTCCATCGTCTTCGCAAAAAGATCGAAGATGCCCCCCGTGATCCAAAATACATTTGCGCCGACTGGGGAACCGGGTACAAATTTCCTGAATCATCTGATTCATAAAGTGGCAACTTACCCAACAATGAAGCCTGCTGTATCCGCTGCCGAATAACAGCGGATTTTACTATTTCAGCCGCTCGGAGCTTTCTCTATAACCGACTAAGGTCCTAGTAGGCTTAAATATCCAGGTAAGATTTTGCGCTTCTGTTTTTCGACAGAATTTCCGCAAGGTCTACTTAATATGCTGCTAGAAGGCTACAAATAAAGTGTCTGGTCGGGAACTCTTCTTAGCCAGCCTATGCGAACCGGGTCATTACCTCGTAATCTCCCCACGCGTTTTCATTTTTCATCTTATTCATGAAACGCAAAACTCTTTTATCATCCAAACTATACATTCCGATTTTTGCAGTATTCTTAATCGTGACGTCACTGTTGGCTCAACCCAACGTGGCGGCGGCCGCGCAAGTCACTTCATCTTGTACAGATGAAATCACGCTTGTGTTTAGTGGCCTTGAGCCTTCCCAGTCTATCGACATATCAGTTTCATACTCTACCGGCCAATCAACAACCGTCTCAGACGCGTCCGATGGTAGTGGTGACCTGACTGTCACATTGGACCGTACTAGCAATGAGCCATTTTCAGTCACTGCACAAGTTGAGTATTCAGAATCAACGATTAGCACGACTGCAAACTGCCCAAGTTTAGATGCTGAATCTGAGTCGTCACCCACGGCCGGAAGCGCCTTTGTTTGTGAGCCCGCTTTTTATCAAGTACTTGGCAGCAAATTAAACCGGCTTGATCCACAGACATTTGAATACAATGTCTTGGGTCAGCACACCCGCGGTTACAACGGAATTGGGTACAACGTAGAAGATAATTTCCTATACGGTATCGAGAAAAAGAATAACGATTTCCACCTTGTGCGTATTAACAACCAAGGGATGCTCACCGACCTCGGTGCAGTAGAAATCGGGAAAAAATCAAATTTTCGAGGAGATTTTGACCTTGATGGGAATTTGGTTGTGACAAATGGTAGCACGCTTGATCTGATCGATGTAAGCGCCACCCCGCCTACTGTTGTTTCAAAAAACCTAACCCAAGTCAACGATCCATCTTTAAATTTCCATGATATTACCTATAACCGAGTCACAAACACCTTTTGGACCTATACAAAAGGGCAAATCATTGAAATAGATCCCGTCGCGTTAACAATCACCAATGTGGGTGATTATTCAGATGTGGTTACTGGCTCTCCATTTGGCGCCGCCTTTTCAGACGTTAACGGTGACATGTACTTTAGTAAAAATAACACCGGCGTTATCTATTTTGCAGATCTAGATTCCAGCGGAGACATCGTTAATTTTTATCCGATTGCAGACGGTGGATCAAGCAGCAACAATGACGGTGCAAGCTGTCCAAATGCTGCCCCACCATTCGAAATGTCGTGCGGCGATGGAAAAGACAATGACCTAGACGGCCTGATCGATAGCGCTGACCCAGACTGTACTGATACAGACGGGGACGGCATCGTCGACCTGCGTGATGAAGATGATGACAATGATGGGATCCCAGACATTGTTGAGCAAGAAACGGCCGTCAACGGCGGTGACACCGATAACGACGGGACCCCCGACAGCCGTGATTTAGACAGCGATGGAGACGGAGACCTAGATGCGGTAGAAGCTGGCCATGGGGCGACAGATACCGATCTTGATGGTGAAATTGACGGCCCGTTTGGTGAAAACGGTTTGGCCGACAGTGTCGAAACCGAAGTGGATAGCAGCAGCATCAACTATACGATCACCAACAGCGACCCGAACACCCCACCAAATTTCCAAGTCATGACCGACACCGATGGTGATGGTATACCAAACATCGCCGACCTTGATGACGACAATGACGGGATTCCAGACGCACATGAATGTACCTATTCGGTCAGCAACCTACCGATCGCAGTGGTAAATGGTTCGTTTGAAGATCCAGATATCGACTTTAGTAGAGATCTATTTGCTCAACAATGGGGCCGGTTTCCGAATGTTGCTGTCACCATACAAGACAGCAATGTGAACGGCTGGTCAACCACTGCACCAGACGGCCGAATCGAAATATGGCAACATGGTTTTTACGGTTATAAAGCTTTTAACGGGTCGCAATTTGCAGAGATTAATGCCAATGGGACCGGTGCACTGTATCAGGATGTCGCAACCACCCCAGGCACCACAATGGTCTGGTCATTTGCGCACCGCGGCCGTTATGGTGCCGACACCATCGAGCTAAATATCGGGCCATCTAATGGTGCCCTAACAACGGTTCGTACCCTAACCACCGACCGAAACGGCTGGGTGGTCTATACAGGCGAGTATGAAGTACCTTCTGGTCAAACTGAAACCCGATACGAGTATCAAGCGGTTTCTACAGCAAGCAGAAATAATACAATCGGTAACTTCCTAGACAACATTCAATTCTCTGTCAAAACAGACACCCTAAACTGTGACTTAGACACCGATGAAGATGGCACCATCGACTCTCTGGATCTAGATTCAGACAACGATGGTCTATCAGACGCATACGAAGCTGGCCATAACCTCGTCGACTTCGACCCTGAAGGGCGGCTAAAAGGTGAAGTAGGCAGCAACGGTTTAGTGGATGCAGTTGAAACCGAAGCGGATTCTGACATTCTAGACTACTCGATTCGTGACACCAATGAGAATGGGACACCCAACTTCCAAGAGTTTGATGACCATGATGGTGACGGTGTGGAAAAAGAAGACCTCGACTTCGACAATGACGGTATTCCAAACATCATTGAGTGCGCCAGCGGCATGCCTTGTATCGACGATCAAGACGGCGACGGTATCCCGAATGCATTTGACTTAGACAGTGACAACGATGGTGTCAATGATCTATATGAGATTCGGACACCATCAACCTTTGCTACCGAATGGTTAAATTGGTTAGACCCTGATCAAAACGGCGTTTTAGACGGCGCAGTTGGCAACAATGGGTATAACAACGCAATCGAAACAGATGACAGTCAGACCGCATCTTATAACCCAGCAATCGGTGCGACGCCGATGGACGATGATGATGACGGTCTTTTGAACTTCCTTGATGTCGACAGCGATGGCGATGGAACATTCGACATTGTTGAGGCCGGATTTGGCGGGCTCGACCCGAACAACGATGGAAAAATCGACGAAATTACCGACCATGATTTTGATGGAATCCCGACTGTAGCTGATGGTGATCCTGCAGAATTCGGTGATGCGGTCCCGACCGGTCTAACCGTGGAACTGTTCACCGATCGCAGCACGATCCAAATGGGCAACACGGTTGAAGTCACAATGCTGATCAGAAATGTCGGTGGTGCCAAAGCGGCCAATTTAGACATTGAAGCTGAACTGCCCGCCAACTTGACGGCCGACACCAGCAGCTGGAACGTTGCCGAAATTGCGGCCGGTTCAACCCACACCATCACATGGACAAGCACCGTTGGCTCAACAGAAGCCAACCAAAACTACCAGATCTCTGTTCGTGCAATCGGTGAAGATGCGGACGGAAACACGATTCCTTCTGACAACTCTCTACTTGTAGGTGCTGATACCGACCCTGATGACCGCGCGTCTGCGTCGCTCATGGGGTTAGGCGATACCGTTTGCGAAACCCAAGTCAAAAATGTGGCTTTCGAGGACTTGAAAAACGATCCTCTGCTTGCAGACTGGGACTATAACGACCTTATCGTCAAGCTAGAAGCGGAAATTTGCTTCACACCAACCGGTACACCACGAGTGGCCGCTGGTGGCGACATCTGGTTCAACTCAATCGCAGTTGCTGATTCAGCCAACAGCTGCTCAGACATTGAAGTTGAAGCTGAAAGTGGAACTTTATACGGTTTTGAAACTGTAGCTGACGCACAGGCTAGCGGTGGAAACTATGTCCACATGCAAGACCTTGGTGTAGGCGACTATGTCGAAGTTTCATCAAGTCGCATGATCACCTATTCAGTGAACATTCCGACCACCGGAACGTACGAACTCTTTGGTGATGTACAAGGTTTACACGGCCGAAGCGATTCCTTCTGGATTCAAATCGATGATGGCTCACCGATTCTATGGAATATTCCGAAGAATCGAAGCGAATTTAAACAAGATTACGTGACCGACTTTGTCAATGGCCGGGACAACCTGTCATTGGAATTAGCAGCCGGCGATCACATCGTGACGCTATACAACCGGGAAGATGGCAGCCGTCTAGACAAATTGACCTTCGACTGTATGGAAGCGGCCCCGACGCCAGACTCCGCATTGGCGAGCACAACAATTACGTACACCGTATTGGCTCGTGGTGCAGGGTATGAACACCAGCTGTATCACAATCTGCCTTTCTTAGAAGGTGGCCAATTCAACCTGACGAATTATGACGGTGATGGGAACGAGATCTCTTCTAGAAACGGGTTGTTTGACCCAGCTAATCCGGTAGAAATCTTCGCCTCGACACAGGCGGCACTGCCACCATTTAGCCCTTATTCGCAAACTAACACCCGACCTGAACAAACGGAAATGGTTAATGGTCATTCGGCCGTCTTAACTTTCTCTGTTAACAACCCGGAAAATTATATCCAGGGTGCGGTCACCGGGTTCCCTTGGGACCTCTATCTGCCGGTTCTGCCGCCAAATGGTGCCCCAAGCCAAGAAGTTCACTTGAAAATTCCGGGCCACATGAACAACGTTCAGTTGGTGACCGAAGACAAATCTCCTGGTTCTCCAATGGTCGGCCATAGCTTGCCATTCGGCTTTGTCTTTGAAGAAGAATGGACATGGCCTTTAGAATTCGAAGGGATTTGGAAAGCTTATCCAGACTTCGTAACCTTCATGGACACCGGATACAACCAGAAGAAAGACTGGTTTACTCCCGGCAACTCATTCGCTCCGTTCTTGTGGAACCGCCGAGACACTCGTTTCCCCGTTCTTCCACAAGACAGTGAAGATGTAACCACCCGTTATTTCGCTAGCCCGGTTATTGCAGACATCGATGAAGATGGGAAACCTGAAATCATCATTGGCGACTTGATCGGCAGCAAGGTGTCTGTCTTTGACCTAGATCAAAATCTGGTCTGGCAAAAAGCGACAGATGGTGGTGTACGGGCAGAAGTTACCGTCGAGGACATCGACTTTGACGGTGATGTTGAGATCATGGTGGGTGACGAAAGTGGCCAGCTGTATGCATGGCACCATGATGGCACCGCTGTAGCCAATTTCCCATTCACAGTTTCAAGCAGCCGTCTGCTTAGCAGTCCAGCCATTGAAGACATCAATGAAGATGGACAGCTAGAGATTCTGCAAATGAGCTCTGACGGAAACATGTACGCCTTTGATTTAGACGGAAATAAGGTATGGGCAGCAGCCCTAACGACGACGGCCGACACCTTCGGGACGCAAACGCGCAACGGTAAGCCGGTCATCGAAGACCTTGATGGTGATGGACAGGTAGAGATTATCGTCCCATCAGCTTCCGGTGCGATCTTCGTCTTCGACGGCGACGGAACGATGTTATGGACATATGGCGCTGGAGACAGCATTACCGGTACACCGGTTGTGGCAAACTTCGACCCAGATCATCCAGGGTATGAGATTATCTTTGGCTCGGGCGACACCTTTATCTATGTTCTTGACCAAAATGGCGAGTTGATTTGGAAACGTCCGACAGGCTGGATCATTAGCTCATCTCCGTTACTACACGATTTAGATGGCGACGGGTTCCCAGAGATCTTGATCGGTGGCGAGGACAAGAAAGTCCACGCGTTCCACTACTGGGCAGAAACGGTTAGCGGATGGCCCCAAGAAATTTCAGGTGCCATCACCTCTGCTCCAGTTGCAGGTGATATCGATGCTGACGGTGAAGATGAAATCTTGATCGGTGGTGAAGATGGCAAGCTGTATGCTTGGAACAGTGATGGTTCAGATGTTCCATCATGGCCGAAGCAAACGGGCGTATCTTACAAAGGTGCTCCTGTAATCATGAACGCAGACAGCGACGCTGAAGAAGAGATCTTCGCGGCCGACTTCAGTGGTACATTATTGACCTGGGGTCTGACCGAAGACGATCCGATTATCGGACCAGTTAGCGACGCGATCTATCTACCATTTATGCGTAGATAGCAAGTCACTACCTAAAGCGTAGAAACTGACATCCTTCATAGGGCGGTGCAAAAATGCACCGCCCTATTTTTTTATCTGGCTCGCGTAGAAATAGATGTATGAGGGCCTGTAAAACGCGCTTGCCCCTATCTGTTTGGTTCCTATTTTCCCTTAATTAATTGAACCAATCTCCTACTAAGAACAATAGGGGATGCCGTCAAGCATAAAGCCGAAAATCGACAGAATCTGCGTAAGGAACAGTGACTATGATTGTCTGAGTGCGCAAAGTGTAATCTAGGTTTCACTTGTGACTTTGGTCAAGTTATCAAACTCGGCCATCCAACCTATGCGCGTTGGGTCATTACCACTTAATCGCCCACGACCTATTTAAAACGTTTATTCAGTACATACTCTTCATTGGTACAAGGCCTTTTTTTCTTTATTCTAGCCTAGTGGCAATGGTTCTGTTTCCAGCTGCGACCTAACCCATCGTGCTTAGAATCTATGTTTACAAAAGCTTGAATGCAAAATTGGCTAATTTACTCTTAGTCTCACAACCATGGTCAAGTAACTCTACTTAACCATCCTATGCTTCACAGGTCATTATCCCCTAATCGCCTGAGCGTTCATTCTTCTGTGCTTTCTCACAGATAAAGAACCACTCCAATCTATTTGATTCAACAATCAAGACTTTCTATCTTCTGGATAAGAGATTGATGGCCGTTTGCCATGCTCTCTTAACCCACCCGATTTGACCTATGAAACTAAAACGATCAATCTTTATATTCCTAATTCCTTTATTATTTGTTAGCTGGGCCCTTTATGCAGGCTCGACATTTGCTGAAACATTTGTCGGTGTTTTAACGATGAACCACAGCGTAGGGGAAGTAGAGCCGGTACTTGGCGGCACAGTCAGTTTTGACATTACCTTGGGAAATACAGGTTTAGACCCTGTCTCTGACAAAGGTTACAACGTAACCATCTCAAACACCCTCCCAATCAGTGTGACCTTTACCGAGGCGTCAATATCCCCGACTCACATCGAAGAACAATCCAATGGACGCACCGTTCTTATCTGGGACAACATTTCAGACTTAGAGGTTAACGAAGAACTCGGTTTGACCGTTTATGGCTCATTAGATCCACGCATTACGCAATCGGACGTATTGACCAACACGGCTTATGCCAAATTCAACAATGCACCAGACAACAGCTTAGCTTGGCAAGAGGTAAGCTCAGAAGTCTATGTTAGCCCCCAAGCGATTGATATTGAGGCTAAAGCGATTCAATCGACGGCCGATCAACAAGCAACCGGTGCGGGTGAGTATGATGGAAACCCAGATTGGATCTATCAATACGAAGTAACGGTCAAAAATAATAACGTTGGGGAAACAGAGTGGGTTGAACCTTCTATCGTGTTGCCACCGGGTGTTGCTTACATGGGCAATGTTACCATCGAACCAAACCCGAACGACATCGAAGAAGATCCAAGAATTACGCTAAATGAAGATGGCAGCTTGATGCTTGAGTGGAACTTAGAAACTCTTGGAACTGATGAATATGAGACCCCGGTTGTCATCACATTTGATGCAGCCATCCCATATAAGTTCCGTACCTATCTAGACATCCTCGCGGCCGTAGGCGCATTCGGTGGGCCAATGCACGGTGATATCATCCCAGAAGATGAACTTATGACGGTAACCTATGAGGCAACAGGCCGATACGGTGAAGAAGCAACGGCCGACGGGACAACATCCACGGTCGATGATGACAAACCGGTTAAAGTAACCGCTGAATATCTGACGATTTCAAAATCTGGGCCATCAAGCAAAGTGGGTATCGGTGACACGGTCGTTTTTAATATCGATTACTTTGTATCTGAGTATTACACAACAACCCATGTGATTATTGAAGACATCCTGCCAGACGGTATGACTTATGTCGACGCTTCACTATTCCCGAGTAACGTTCAAACGGACACACCGGCAGATGGGCAAACCACAATCACATTTGACATTCCATCGTTAGAAACACTTCCTGGCGCAACCGGCACCATCATTTTGACGGCAACCGTCGACGCCACCTACGAGCAAGCACCTTATGCAGGCGAGCCGATCGTAGCGGGTGACAGTCTAACGAACCAATCGACCTTGGCCAACGACTATATCGATGTCGTGACAGACGGCCGCGCGGATACCGGTGTGCCCGATGCATCGAGCGCAACCGTATCAACCCAAGAACCTACCCTGACCAAAGATGTTAAAGATCCGGAAACAGAAACTTGGGGCGACCTAAGCTACGGTTTCTCTGGCGACACCATCTATTTCCGCATTAACTACACACATGCAGAAAACGTAGACGGTAAAGAAGTTGTGATTCGTGACTACTTACCTCGCGGGATGACCTTTGTCAGTGACACAGACAGTTACTCGACCACCGGTTCTTTTACCAGCAACGGCAGCTGTACAACCAATGTTTCAAGCCCATCGCTTGGCACTTTAAATGGTTTGCAATATCTAGAGTGGAAGCTGTGTAATGTGACCCAAGGCAGCACGTGGGAAACAGAATTCGGTGCAATCTTGTCCGACGACTCTGATGTACAGGCCGATTGGATCGTGGCGAATATGGGTAAATTAAGCTACCAAAACACATTCGCAGACGGGTTCAGCCAGAGAGATTCCGCCAACGTTGAATATCGATCTCCTGAGTTAATTATCGCTAAATCAGCCAACCCGGCTGAAGAACTAGATGGTACCAGCGAGGTTACTTATTCGATTGTGATCACCAACAGCGGTAAAGCACCTGCGTATAACTTGAATCTATTAGACACGTTGCCAGAGTGGCTCATCGTAGACGCTTCAGGTGGCAGCAGCACCCCTGGCAGCAGCACATACACGGCCGATTCTAGCGCACAAGCGGGGAATGGCGGTAGCATGACCTGGTCGCAAATTACCAGCCTAGCCCCTGGCGAAACGCAATCATTCACCTACGATTCAACCCTCAAAGCAGGGGCTGCACCTGGTGTCGAACTAACCAATATGGCCAGCGTGGCACATAACAGCCGTAGCGACAATACAGGGCGCGAATGGCAACATACGGTTGACCCAACTGACAATCATACGATTACAAACACCGTGTATGTCAAAGGTCTTAAAATCCAAAAGACGTTTAGTCCAAATAATATAACCATTGGCGATATCGTCACTTGGACACTAGACGTAACCGTTCCACCAAACTTGCACGCCCACTATCCGGTTGTAGAAGAAAACAATCTGCCAACAGGCTTTGATTATCTTCCAGGAACAACCGTTATGACGGGCGGTGTTACACTATCAACCGATCATGCAGAAAACCCGCTAGACAATGGGAATCGCGACATTCGCTGGTTCTTAGATTCGATTGATAATTCATCTTCAGGCACCGATTACAACTTCACTATCGAGTTCCAAACTCTATTCACCGGGGTTAACGGCAAGAACACGAGCAAAGAATATTTCACCGACAATTGTAAAAACTACAATCGGGTAAATAAATCTTTCGTCGGCTGGTACGAAAGCACAAATGGCTATAACAATACCGGCCAAGCGGACACGAGAGTTAATACACAGTATGATTTCCGTAGTGTAGTAGGCAAAGCGAAGATTAAACTACAGCAACCGTGTTTGAGCATTACCAACACCAATCAGTTCACCTATATCAATGCGGGCGGTATCTTCTACTACGAATTAGTCGTCGAAAATACAGGTGATAAACCAGCTTATGATGTTGAAATCGCCAACCAGTTGCCGATGAGCATCACATTCCGTAGCACACAAGGAATCACTGTAACTGGCAACCCGGTCTTAACAACCATCACCGATGACAACACAGGTGGCGACAGTAATCTAACGTTTGGCTTCGAAGAAATTCCTGCAAACAGCAGCGCAACCATCCGTTACTATGTAGACATCGATCCAAATGCATCAGCCTCGTTAGAGCTAGTAAACAGCGCAACAATCGCTGAATACTCAACCCAGCCTGGCGTGCCAGCGGACATCAATAGTGACGCATTAACGGATGAACGAGTTTATGTTGGACCAACCGCGTCCAACATCGTTTATACACCACGGCCGTCGATCCATATTGAATCAAAATCTCCAGAAGGATTTACCCACGGTTCAACCATCTTCTATACGATCACCGTCCCTACCAACCCGACCAAAGCTTCATTCTATGAATCAACCATCCTAAGTCCGTTGCCAGACGGTCTCGTACCGGTAAGTACCAGCATGGGATCATTTGATGGCAACGTTCTAACGGTAGTGTTCGACGAAATCGAAGCGCTAACGCAAGAAGTGATTACGATCGAAGCGTTGGTTCCATTAACCAGCCCATTGAAAACAGGCAACGAAGTACGCAACGCTGCCCTATTAACAACCGATTTAGATAGTGCTTCTAGCAACGCCACATCAGACATCGTGACAGCACCAGCTCTTGTTGTCGACAAGGTAACCGAGAGTTTCTTAGTCGTTGCAGGAGATGAAATTGAGTACACCTTGTATGTGCGCAACGTCGGTGGTGGTAAAGCATTCAACATCGACGTAATCGACGTATTGCCTGATAACCAATCTTACCTAAATGGTGAAGATGGGGTCTGGTTCATCGAAGAGCTAGACGGCTATAGCTCGGCCGTATTCACATACACAACCCGGGTTGATTATGCGATTCAAGGTGTCGGCTATACCGGTAGTGCATATGCTTCAAACGGTGTTGACTTCCGTGACCAGCTGATCCCAAGTGATAACAGCGCACGTGTTGCTGAAGACACCGACCCTCTAGACCTAGGTAAAGCAACCGTCTATTCTGGCCCATTGGTCTGTAACTCAGAAATCAAAAACGTCGCATTCGAAGACTTAAAGAATGCAGGTTGGAGTGACTGGGATTACAACGACTTGATCGTCAAAGTAGAAACAGAGCTTTGCTTCACCCCATCAACCCGAAGCCCGCTCACGGCGACTGCGGCTAACTCTTGTTCAGATGTTTCAATCGAAGCGGAAGACGCAGTGCTCAACGGCTTTGTGGTTGTAACGGATGCAGGCGCCAGCGGTGGCTCTTATATCCATATTCCAGACACACCAGGTGTATTTGACCCGGCAGATCCAGATGCGGCCACAAGCGCCACCTTCACCTTTAATGCAGCGATCCCAGGTTCTTATAAATTTACCGGTATCGCAGAAGGAACAAGCGTATTTGGCGACTCGTTCTGGTTCAAAGTTGATGACAACGACCCGATCCAATGGGTGGTGCCACGTGATAACGGATTAACCGAAGATGATGTTGCAGACTTCGTTAATGACGTAGACCCGTACTCAGTTAATTTGACGGCCGGTGATCACACCATCACCATTTACAACCGTGAAGATGGGGCTCGCCTCGACAAATTAACCATGGTTTGTGAAGGGGCATCTGAAACCTATGAACCAGACACCCTTGCAACGGCTACCATCACATACACGGCCGGTGCTCGCGGTGCAGCCTTTAACCATTCGTTGAAACATAACTTAGACGTAAATGGTGGCGGACAAGCACATTGGGTTCTGTATGATGCCAATGACAACATCTTAGAAGATGTATGGTCGAACTTCGGAGACGACGCAGACTTTACCATTCTGCCAGACACACACGAAGCACTTCCACCGTACCATGCTTCAGTTTACGACGCGCAAACCAACACCCGTAAAGACCAACCGGTCTATACCGAAGGGTACCGAGCCGTTTTGCAGATTTCTCTGCATGACGCGGGTGCAAACCCGAAAGACAGTTTACAAGAACTGCCTTGGGACGTTTATTTGCCCGTGAAAGACACAGGCGAAGAAATCCATCTATTGGTCCCTGGTCATTTAGACAATATGCAAACGGTATCTCTAGACTTTGACGGCAACGAAGGCTCCCCACTGCTGGGGCAAAGCTTACCATTTGGGTTTAGCTTTGAAGACGGCTGGCACTGGCCAACAGAGTTCTCTGGGGTATGGAAAGCGTATCCAGAATTTGTCGACTTCATCGAGTCCGGCCGGTCGGCTTACCCAGACTGGTATCAGCTAGACAAATCTGTACCATGGTTTATTTGGGAAACCCATTATGGGACAGACGTTCCATTTGACCTGTGGTATCAAGACACAGTTACACGCCGCTATCAAGGTGGACCCGTTGTGGCAGATCTCGATCTTGACGGCATGCCAGAAATCATCCTAGGTGATATGTTGGCCAAAGACGTCATGGTTATGACCGGCGGCCAAACTGTCTTATGGACGGCTGAAACCGGCGGCGGCATTCGTGGATCGGTTGCAGTAGGCAATCTAGATGCAGATGACGAGCTAGAAGTGGTTGCATTGGCTGAAGACGGTTTGCTGTACGGATGGAACCATGATGGCAGCGATATGACCGGCTTCCCGATTCAGATCATCGACGGCCGATTGATATCAACCCCAGTCTTAGAAGACATCGACCAAGACGGTACGCTAGAGATCTTGATCTCAGCATCAAACGGCCGCTTGTACGTTCGCAACGCGGACGGCAGCGCCAAATGGAATGCCAGCGTCGGTGACATCGTCGACTCGTTCGGCAGCCAAAGCTTAAACAGCTCACCCGCTGTCGGTGACCTAGACAACGACGAGGATCTTGAGATCGTAGTCGGTGGCTATGACACCTGTATGCATGCATTTGATCACACAGGAACCGCACTTTGGAAAACCTGTACCGGTGACGCGATCGTATCAACCCCACTCGTGGCTGAGTTCGCTCTCGACTCACCCGGTAAAGAAGTCATCTTCGGTTCTGGTGACCAGTACATCTATGTTCTTACCCAAGATGGAACGGTCTATTCAAAACGGGAAACCGGCTGGATCGTCCAAGCGTCAGCAACAATCGTAGATATCGATGGAGACGGCTATAAAGATGTCTTAATCGGTAGTGACGATGACAAGCTACACGCATTCCACTTCTGGGGTGAAGCTGTCGAAGGCTGGCCACAAGCGACTGAAGGCGACATTGTGGGCAAGGCAACGATCGGTGACATTGATGGTGACGGCGACGATGAAATTCTAGTCGGCAGCAATGATGCAACGGTCTATGCATTCGAGTTCAACGGCGAAGCTGTAGACATCGGTTGGCCGCAGAAGACAGAAGCGTCTGTAATGGGCACCCCGGTCATCGCCAATGTAGATACGGACAGCGACTTAGAAGTGATCGCGGCCGACTTTAAGGGCAACGTGTATGTCTGGGGCGCAAGCGCAGATATGAAAATGCTCTTCTTGCCAGCCATCACCCGCTAATCAAACAGAAGGGTGACTCATTTAGAAAAGTGAGTCACCCTTATACAAAACCAATAGGTTGTTTTAGCCCCCATCAGGGCTTTACGTCTAAATTCGAGGCCATTTAGGATTTAACCCCTAAATGGCCTTTTTGTTTTTTGAGACCAAACAGATTAAGGATACTATTCGGCTAAAAATTCCCATACAGGAAAAATTCATGACCCACCCCCTCTTTCCGCGTGCTGACTACCCTGCCCTACAAACCACCGCTTATCTTAACCAAGCCTCCCTTGGCATGATGGGGCAACCGGCCGTCGATGCGCTCCAATCGTTTGTCGAAACAACCGGCCGCCACGGCAACCTGTTCATGAGTGATGCCGACGAAGTCAGCTACTACGAAAATCTGCGCCAGCAAGGGGCCGCGATTTTAGGCAGCAGCCCCGATCAAATTGCGATTTTAAGCGGAGCCAGTGAGCTGTTTGGGCAACTCCCCTACTTGCTCCCCGTCCAACCAGATCAAACCGTCATCTTGCTTTCGTCAGACTTTCCTGCCATTACACGGCCGTGGTTGCGTCTGCAACAAATGGGAGGCTGTACCATCAAATTTGTTGATGATGACCCGGCACAAGATTTAACCGACCAGCTGTGCGCAGCGATCACCGATCAAACGGCCGTTTTAGCCATTAGCTACGTCCAGTACGACACCGGCACGCGGATCGACCCGGTCAAATTACGCCAAGCGACCGGGGCCGTTGGGGCCAATTTGGTGTTAGACGTGACCCAAGCGGCCGGTGCGCTGCCGATTTCGGCCGACGCTTGGCAAGCCGACGTGGTCATCACCAGCGGCTACAAATGGCTCGGTGGCCATGGTGGGGCCGCCCTCGCGGTGCTGGCTAAAGATCTGCTCAAACAGCCGCCCCCATTGCCGGGCTGGATGGGTGCCCCCGATCCGTTTGATTTTGATGCGACCCGGTTAGACCTTGCCCCAGACGCCCGCCGCTTCACCCAATCGACGATGTCATACGGCTCATTGGCCGCACTAACCACCGGCATTCAGCAGCTTTTGCAGGTTGGGCTTGGCCCGATCGAGGCACATGCGCAGGCGCTGGCAGAAGAATTGATCGGTGCTTTGCACGACACCCCATGGAATCCGTTCCGGCCGGTCAGCGACCGAGCCGCATCACCCCATATTGTTTCGCTGGCAGCCCCTAGCTTAGACGCGGCCGAAATGATCACACACCTACACACAAACGGCGTGGTGTGCAGTTCTCGTGGCGGCCGCATCCGGGT
>JAHDEB010000060.1:25162-29990 GCA_020629055.1 Chloroflexota bacterium | reverse complement strand
ATGGTCAGTCAAAAGTGGCAACGAAAACACCCTGTTATCCAACACATCGCTTTAGGTCTTTCATGGGGGCTCCCCCTGTTCTGGTTATCTGTTGATCTAAGCTCTTGGTCCAAAGTCGCGCTCATTATCGGCACATGGATTGTCGTGATTCCAATCAGTTATTATTTAAACAATCTATTGGCTGAGAAATTGATCCGCGTTTTTAAACATGAAGAGGATGCTGTCACCGGAATCGTACAGCGCTCGCTTACCAAAAACTATATTCGCTTTAGCCGCCGCTTCGTATCGGATGAGACCCACTTCGAAATTAGAGATCAGGGGCTGACATTGGTCATCGAATCTTATCCGCTGAACTTGCCGATTGATTCTCATATTGTTGCTACAGACGCAACAAAAATTGAGATACGGGGATTAACCAAAAGCAATTCAGCTTTAGCCGAACGCATCACCCTCTTAATCAATCAATCGGCCGAGCTTCGCTTTCGTCAAGCATAGCCGCAGCAGCGACTTTAGCCGTCATAATCAGCCATCTTTTGAGCCAATTCTGTCAGTTTCGCCTGAGCCTTCGCATGCACAACCTCAGCCTTTTCACCCATCATAATCTCGATGCCTTCGTCGATAGACTCAACCGACCACAAATGGAACTTGCCTTTTTCAACAGCCTCCACGACCTCATCGCGCAACATCAGGTCTGCCACGTTAGATGCAGGAATCATCGCCCCTTGATCCCCTGTCAAACCTTGATCTAAACAAACTTCGTACCATCCCTCAACCTTTTGCGTCGCACCGCCGATCGCTTGAACCTCGCCATACTGGTTGACAGAGCCTGTCACCGCGATATTTTGTTTGATTGGGATACCGGTCAAACTAGAGAGCAGCGCGTACAACTCGGTTGAAGATGCACTGTCGCCATCAACACCACCGTAGTTTTGTTCAAATGTTATCTGGGCCGAAAGTGATAGCGGATGGTCTGATGCATATTGGCCGCCAAGATAACCGGTTAAAATTAAAACACCCTTGTTATGGATGGCACCCGCCATATTGACCTCTCGATCAATCGCCACAACCCCTTTTTTACCCACATAAGTACGCACGGTTAACCGTGACGGATGGCCAAATGCGTAATCACCGATCTGTGAAACGGCCAAGCCATTGATTTGGCCAACTTTTGATCCGCTAATTTGCAACAGCTGCTTTTTGTCTAGCACCCCTTCGCGCATTCGATTTTCAATCCTGTTGCGCATGTAAATTCGGGTCTCGATCGCTTTGGTTACATCGGCCGCGGTCACACGTTTGGGCTTAGACTTGCTGGCCCAATGGTTTGATTCGCTCAAAAGATCAGAAATGTCACCAAACTTTGTGCTTAGTCGCTTCTGAGTGCCAGCTAAACGTGATCCGTATTCGATCACTTTTCCAATGGCACCCCGATCAAACGGCATTAAATCTTTTTCTTTGATGCGAGCCGCAATAAACGTGGCGTACTCCATTTCATTATCGGTCGTGCGTTCAATCGTCTGGTCAAAATCTGCCATAACCTTGAACACAGAATCAAAATCTTCATCTAAACCGGCCAATTGATAGTAAAGGGCGGGTGGCCCGATCAAAATCACTTTGACGTCTAGAGGAATTGGTTGTGGGTCCAAGGTTCGCGTAGCAGCACCCCCTCGAATGGCTGGGTCATCCGGCCGCACCGCTTCCCCTAGCAACGCTCGTTTTAACGCCTCATAAGCCATTGGTGTAGAGAATAAATCGCGCGCCCTTAGCACCAAATAGCCACCATTGGATTTGTGCAATGCACCAGGCCGTAACAGCGTAAAATCTGTAACAACCGCGCCACCCGGCCGACCTTCGTGCTCGACTCGCCCCATCAATCGGGGTAGAGATGGATCGTATTCAACGATGACCGGTGCACTTTTACTTAATTTATGATCGATGATCGGGTTGATTTTATAGCGCCTAAACCACTCTTCTGGCACCTGTGCTTGAGGTTGCCCTTCGGCCGCTGCCGCCTGCTGGAAAACTCCGATATTTTTTAGGATATCTTCCCGCACACTCTCGAAATATCCTTCCAGCACGTCGATCTTGCTAAATTGTTTAGCCACCTCACCAATGGCCAAATCAACCACAGATGCCCCGACCCGCTGCACCAGCTCCTCCATCCGATCTTGTGCCGAGTTTTGGACTTCGCGGGCCGCATACATCACATCAGCCAGCTCTTTTTCAAGTTTATTTTGTAATTCGCGCCAATCCGCCTGCTCTTTTTCAGAAAGCGCATTAAATCCGTCTGCATCAAGCGGCTGACCATCTTTTGTCGGCAATATACGGAAACCTTCCGGTGTCTGCATCACCGCGGCCCCTTGTGAATTGGCCTGTCTTTGAAAAACGGTAAACAGTTGGCTTCGTTCCGCTTCAAGTGCCTGTCGCATCGCCAAGGCTTCATTGCGGAACTGCTCATTGTCAAAAGCTCGTGCGAGTTCGGTCCGCAACCGGCCGATCATCTCATCCATGCTGTCGCGCAAATGGCACCCTTCACCCGCTGGCAATCGATGCGCTATCGGGGAATGTGGGGTTTGGAAATTATTGACGTAGACCCAATCATCCGGCACCTCTTGATCTCCGATCCGCCCTTCAATATATTTTTGGATCGTTGTCGTCCGGCCGGTGCCAGATTCCCCTAAAACAAAAATATTGTAGCCGGGGCTCCGCATCTCCATACCAAACTCAATCGCCATCACCCCACGGGGTTGGCCAATAATCGTCGAGCAGGGTTTCAGGTCGGCCGATGTTTTAAATTTTAATTCAGGTGAGTCAAACGTATTGCGCAACTGTGCAGGGTTAAGCTTTGCCATTTTTTTCTTTCCGTCAAAGATTTGTCAGTCATACCCATCGTCTGAGAAATCTTCGCTTGTCACAATGATAAATGATTAAAAACGAGCAAGCGTCAATTTCGCTTGCTGCTTAAATTTAATGATGCCCCGTTTCTGTGTCTAATTTTCACAAGAATCAACAAAGAAACAGGTTGAACGATTCCACTATATTATCAAGATGCTTCGAGATCAAAAAATCGTTCGTATCAATTTTGGGATAGTTCTAATCCTTATGAACGTGTATAAGGCAACGAGCAATAATCCCACATACTCAAGACGGTTGTTTAAATCAGCCGGGTTTTGGCCTGTGAACGTCTAATTCAAGCCGAAGCGGTTGACAAAAACGGGTCTGCGCGCAGAATAGTTCTTTCCCGTTCAATCTTTTACAAAACTATCCCAAAGAGGTAAATATGCATTGGAAAGAAATTATCAGCTTCTGGTTTGAAGAAATAGACTCCGCCAAACATTGGGTAAAAGATCCAGAATTCGACCAGCTGCTTCGCGATCGCTTTGGCGACCTTCACACGGCCGCCAGCAAATGCGAACTGTACCATTGGCGCACAGACCCCAACGGGCGGCTGGCTGAAATCATCGTGCTTGATCAGTTTTCACGAAACATATTTCGTGACACGCCACAATCATTCGCCCATGACCCGCTTGCCCTAGCCCTTGCTCAAGAGGCGGTAGCGGCCGATGCACACCATCAAGTAGACCCAGGTCATAAAAGCTTTATGCTTATGCCGTATATGCATAGCGAGTCACCCATCATTCATGAAGTCGCTATGGAGCTCTTTGGTGAAGCTGGCAATCTAGACTTTGAGATTAAACATAAAGCGATTATCGACCGCTTTGGCCGCTATCCCCATCGAAACGAAATTCTGGGGAGAAAATCAACGGCCGAAGAGCTGGAGTTCTTGAACGGCCCCGATTCATCATTTTAGGCTTTTAAGCTAACGACAAGACCGGTCCAGTCTTGTCGTTTTAGCATGGCGCTCTAAATTAAACAGGCGATGTCTGAAAAAAATAACCGTCGAAAAAAAATCGCCTCGCCGATGATCGGCCTGCTTCTCATGTTAGCCATCGGTTGCTCCGGCTTTATGCTGCTCAGATCGGTCAGCAACCTCCTTTTCGAGCCAACACCGTTTCCAACGGCGACACCCATCCCAACACCAACCATTCGCCCCACACAAACACCCATCCCCCCAACAGCCACGCCGAATGTACCCACCGCCACGCCAGACCCGTTTGGTTGGCAACCGGTCCGGCCGGGGCTTGAAACACGCAACATGCCGATTGCCGACATCAATGACGGCCGTATTTTGGAGCAGCTCACGGTGATTCGGCTCGACCCCAACCAGTTTAACTTCGACGTCGGCTATAGCCCGGGCCAACCTTTACCCCTTGACCAATGGCAGCGGCAAAGTGGAGCGTTGATCGCCATAAACGCCGGCTATTTTACGGCCGATCATTTTGCAACCGGGCTGACCATCACCCAAGGGCAAGCCTCCGGCAGCAGCTACGGCCCATTTGCAGGGATGGTTACCATCGGGGGAAATGGCCCCTCGTCAGCCATCGACGTGCGGTGGCTGAGTCAGACACCCTATTGGGGCGAGCCGCTTTGGGGTGGCTTTCAATCATTTCCGATGCTCATTCATTCAAATGGCACCGCAGCCTTCCCTGCCAGCAGCGACAACGGGGATCGATCTCGTCGTACGGTAATCGGCAAAGATGGGGCCGGGAATATTTTACTGATCGTTGCTGGCCGTGGCTGGTTTACCCTCAGCGAACTCAGCACGTGGCTGGCCCAATCTGACCTTGATCTACAAATTGCGATTAATTTAGATGGGGGAACTTCGAGCGGGATGATATTAGACCATCCCAATCAACAGCAGCGCATTCTCCCCTTTATTCCGTTGCCGACGGTGCTTTTGGTTTATGAATAACTGTGAGTGCAGGGCACT
>JAHDEB010000060.1:12470-25062 GCA_020629055.1 Chloroflexota bacterium | reverse complement strand
CGCTTAACTGAAATCTCCCCGATTTCTCGTGTGTTTCGCACATGGGTCCCGCCGCAATACATCCCGATTTCACCACACGTCCACCAGCGCAAATCAGGCTCTTCAGCATCTGGTTCCGCGTCAATGGACAGATTTTGGGCGATCATGTTGTTGCTGGCATCTTCGATTCGTTGAATATCTTCGGCCGTCAGTTTGCCCAGTGCAGGAAAATCGAATCGCCCATTATCATCACCCAGCCGACATCCTTTTAAGTTCCCACGCAAACGGCCGTCTCCATCTGGGCCAAAAAATTTTAATGCAAAGTAAAACACCAGATGACCGGCTGAATGCATTTGCATGATTTTATAGCGACGGTCCCAATCAATTTCAACTTTAACCACATCACCAACCGCCAAAGTCGCCCCATCCGTGGCCACATGATTGATTTTGGTACGAACCTGAATCATCGGTGCATCTGACCGCAGCAAAACACGGCCGACACTGTGCTGAGCATCTACAATTGTTAGGTCGTTAAGGCGGCCGCTGTCCCCGATTTGCCCCCCAGCCTCACCATAAAAAACCGTTTGGTTTAGCTGAACGCCCTTGTCAGTGATTGCGACAACTTCCGCATTACATTCGGTTTGATACGGGTGCTCGCGGTAAAGTTTATGCGTTTCGCTCATGATTTTAGTTCTTCTACAATAGATTCTCCGGCCGACATGTCCCCACTGGTCCACTGCCATTTTTCATGCAGCCGAATCCGGCCGTCAGGCAAAATTTCAGGCGTCGACAAACAGCGGCCGGTCATAATCTCATCATCTGTGTTGACATGGCTATATCTAAAATCGAGAGAGCCATCCTCATGAACCAATCCTGTTAGAGTACCAAATTTAATCGCTCCACCTGAATAGGTCGCCCATAGTACATTCCCATTTTGATGATAGTAGAAAGTTGTTTCTCCACTAACTTCACCGGAGCCGGAGTTACTTACTGAGGTGAATTTGCGCCGGTCATAGTTGATTTGTTTCATATCGATCCTTCCCCATCAAAGCCCATGAGCGGTTAAAAGCTCATCAATCTTTCGACACTCATCTTCCAGAACAGGTCCAAAACATCGGCCGTTTAAATTCTCGTAAAAATCGTGGATTTCAGTCTCATATTTCCACTGATGGTTGGTTGCAAGTCCATAGTAGATCGTATCAATGCCACACCAAATGATAGCTGAAGCACACATCGGACACGGCCGTTGGGTAGTATAAAGATGGCAGCCTGTCAAATCCCCATTCATGATAGAAAGTGCTCCCCGCAATGCTTTCATTTCTGCATGGGCAAGTGGATCATTGTCTTTAATGATCGATGTGATGTCTCGCCATACCACCATGTTATCTTTTACAACAAAAGCACCGGTAAAGGTTTGATAAGCGAGCGCATTTTCCATTGTGTAGGCAATTAACTCTCGCATCAGGCGCAAATTGGCTTCTGATACATCTGTCTCTTTCATCTTATCCAACCTCCCAAAATTCGATATCTGCATAAATTTCAAGCAGATTCCCCTCCGGATCTTTAAAAACAGGGGCAGATGTTTCCAATATTGCAAAACACCTTTATCGATCACTTGAGGGGGTTAAACCCTAAAGATACCCTGACTTCTTCCGGTTTAGCATAATCTTGCCCGTATTTTCAACCGTCTCAAACCCATATTGTTCATACAGTCCGTGGGCATCGGACGTCAGCAGATAGAAACTACGATATTCCTGTAACTCTGGGTGCATCATGATCGTTTCCATCAACCATTTGCCCAGCCCTTTGCCACGATGCTCGTCAGCCACAAATACATCCCCTAAATAATGATAGGTCGCAAAATCGCTAATGACCCGAGCACAGCCGATCAACCCATCCTGCTGATGATAGATGCCAAACGTTAGTGAATTATCGACCGCCTTTTGCATCAGCTCGAGAGGCATACCCTTTGCCCAATAAGTACCAGCGATATAGTCGCGCATCTTTTGAATATCGATCTTAGCCCGGTCGGTTGAGATCAGGTAATCCCCATTTGTTCGTTCAAAAATTTCCATATTTTCCAACTCAAGCGACGAGAACTTTTTAGCTACAGCCAAATGGCCACGGCCGCATAGATCGTTAGTATAACGATCAGTGTGCTAAATATCCGCTCTAGTTTGGGATTCTGCAAATAGTATTTGACCGTGGATCCCATCCCCGCCCAAAGCACAATACAGGGCAACATAACGGCACAGAAAAGCAAAACTAAAACGAAAATGGCTAGCGGCAATGATAACCCTTCGGGGACATAAACCGAAGCGCCGGTCAGCGCAAATACCCACGCTTTTGGGTTCGCAAATTGAAACATGGCAGCTTGCATAAAGGTCATCGGCCGACCATCAGGATTTGCACCGGCTTGATCTGTTTTACCGATTGAATTTTTGCGCAATTGCCAAGCCAGCCACAGCATATAAATGGTGCCAAATATCTTCAACCCGATTTCGGCCGCAGGCACATTGACGATCAGCGCCCCAACACCCAAAGCACACAATGTTAGCAATACCGCAAAGCCAAACGGTATACCCAGCATATGGGGTACCGTTCGCTTAAATCCATAACTAATGCCCGAAGCGGTAAGCAAAATATTGTTGGGTCCAGGGGTTACCGAACTAACAAAGGCATAGGTTGCGCCAGGTAAAAGAGCTGCAAGTGTGATCATGATTCATTAACTATAATTTATGTTGCTGTTTTTTCCCCAACACAATTGGTTTTAGCAGGTAAAACAATCAGATCCGAAACCAAAGTCTTAATGTAAAGCCGCTAAACTTCCAGTAGAATACGTGCCTACCTCTTCTTTATCCTTCACCCTTTAAACATTATCCTTTCAAAATATTATGGCTTTACACCCTCTGGCCGGGAAACCGGTCCCACCTGAACTTGTACCCAACATCCCCCGACTCATGTCGGCCTATTACACCCGCAAACCTGATTTAAATAACCCCGCCCAACGGGTTGGCTTTGGCACCTCGGGCCATCGTGGATCATCACTTAAAAACAGCTTTACCGAAGGGCACATTTTGGCCATTAGCCAAGCGATTGTCGAATATCGCGCGGCCGCCGGAATCTCCGGTCCGCTATTTTTAGGCATGGACACCCACGCGCTTTCAGAGGCGGCATTAATTTCGGCCGTCGAAGTTTTTGCGGCCAACGGGGTCAACGTCATGATTCAAACCGGGATGGGTTACACCCCAACGCCGGTTATTTCGCACGCCATCCTAACCTACAACGCGGGCCGTAAATCGGGCTTGGCCGACGGTGTCATTATTACCCCTTCGCACAATCCACCTGAAGATGGCGGTTTTAAATACAACCCACCCAGCGCAGGGCCCGCCAACAGCCAAACAACGGGGCAGATCCAAGACCGAGCCAATGAAATCTTAGAAGGCGGCTTGGCCGATGTGAAACGCATGCCGTTTGAAAAAGCGATGGCGGCCGACACGACTCAAGAATACGACTACATCACCCCTTATATCAGCGACCTAAAAAATGTTGTGAATATGGAGGCGATTTCGGCCGCCAATCTAAAAATCGGCGTTGACCCGATGGGTGGCGCAGGCTTGGCGTTTTGGGAACCGATGGCGGAAATGTACGGCCTCAATCTTGAAGTTGTAAACAAACGGGTTGATCAAACGTTTAGCTTTATGACGATTGATAAAGACGGCAAAATCCGCATGGACTGCTCGTCACCATACGCCATGGCAAGCTTGATTAGCCTAAAAGATCAGTTTGATATCGCTTTTGGAAATGACCCAGACTACGACCGGCATGGTATCGTCACCCGTAGCTCGGGCTTGCTAAATCCCAATCACTATTTGGCCGTTGCGATCGATTACCTGTTCCAAAACCGGCCGGGCTGGTCGCCCGATGCCGCGATCGGCAAAACGCTAGTCTCTAGCTCTATGATCGACCGAGTAGCAGCAAATCTAGGCCGTACGCTAGCCGAAGTGCCGGTTGGCTTTAAATGGTTTGTCGATGGACTCGTTGATGGCTCTTACGGCTTTGGCGGTGAAGAGTCGGCCGGTGCATCTTTCTTGCGCATGGATGGGACCGTATGGACCACCGATAAAGACGGGATCATCTTAGATTTACTGGCGGCCGAAATTGTGGCGGTCACCGGCAAAGATCCGGGCGAGCATTACGCTGCACTTGAGCAAAAGTTTGGCTCTCCAATTTATAACCGGATCAGCGCACCCGCATCGTTTGAAGAAAAGGCGATCCTCAAAAAGCTTTCACCCGAGCAGGTCAGCGCAACCGAGCTGGCAGGGGAAGCGATCACCGCAAAAATGACCAAAGCACCGGCCAACGACGCTGCGATTGGCGGGCTAAAAGTAACGACCGAAAATGGATGGTTCGCTGCCCGGCCGTCTGGCACTGAAGACATCTACAAGATTTACGCAGAGAGCTTCAAGGGTGAAGATCACCTGAACCAGATCTTGGATGAAGCGCAAGCGATTGTAAAAGCTGCATTAGGGTAATTTGTTTTGGGCCGGTAGGGTTTGACAAACCCTACCGGTCTTATGGACAATATTCTGGTTGATCAAGCCCGATCAAAAAATTTAAACCCAGAACAGGAAAAGAACCCCATGAGCGGAAAAGTTCAAATCATCTACTGGAGAGATATCCCCAGTCAAATCAAAGGTAAAATCGGCCGCAAGCGTGTATCGCGAGCCTTGTCTGATCGATTTTTACAAATCATCGATGCAGCCTCAATGGAATCTGGTGATACCGATACAGACGTCTATTTAGCCCAGTGGAAACCGGGTGAATGGATTGACATTGAAGGAGATCCAGACGAGTTTTTAGACAACATGGTTGCCAAAATCGAAGCTGATTACACCGGTAAACGGCTGAGTGAGTTGGTTAAAAGTGGTGGGTACGAAAACAAAGAATCATAGGTTCTGAAAAATCTATACTACATAATCTGAGAAAATCAGTGTCGTCCGTTGCTAAAACTGACTGAAAACATTTAAATAAAAAAGGGGATGTTCACCAAATTGGCGAACATCCCCTTTTTTGTTGAGTCAATCCGGCTATCGTCGCATCATCGGCAGATAGATAAACGAATCATCCCCAATAACCTCATCAAAGTCGTCATTGAAAATCGTGGCAGTCCCCATTGGCGGGTCCGCCAACGTGCCATTCTTCGGCTCCGATAAAACCAACTTAAATGTTTCATCCGCCTCAACAAGACCATCGCCCAGAATTGTTACGCTAATTTCGGCCGTTGAATCCCCTGCAAGGATCGACACCTTGCCGGATTTGGCTTCATAATCTTCACCAGCAACCGCCGTTCCATCTTCTGTTGCAAAAGCGACAGAAGTCTTCAAAATACTCAGGGTGCTCAGCGAAATCGTAAAGACAACTTCAGTCTCACCCTCTCCCTCAACAATTGTCACATCGGCAACCGAAATTTCGGGATTGTCTCCGATTGGAAGGACGGTTGGTTCTGGCGTAACCGTAGGGGTGACTGTCGGCACCGCAGTGGGTTCCACCGGTGGTGGTGTTTCCCCTGGGGCCAATGTGCTTGTCGCGGTCGGGATCAGGGTCGGTGTTTCAGTGGGGATCTCGGTTGGTGTCGATGTCGCGGTTGGTGTGGGGGTAGGGACTAGCTCCGCGCCAAACGGGGTCAAATATTGACCGTCTATGATCTCAGTTTCCTGTCCGGGGATCTTCCAAGCGACTGATAAATGGTCACCTTGATCAAGCTCTTTGTGAAGCGCTTCAATATAGTAATATCGTCCAGCCTCTAAATTAATAAGAACAGATTGTTGTGACGGGAACTTATCAAACACACGGAATTGGGTAACCCCTTCAATTTCAGCGATTATGCTGGCATTCGCAGCCGTTTCATCACTGCTTAAGAACAGCTGGCTTCGGTTGTCAGAAGAAATCCAAAATTGATAGTTGCCGCTAACGGGAGGCACGATGTAGCCGCGCAGACGTTGCCCATAATTGTCCGCAATATCTTGTGCTGTTTCAAAAGTATCTATTTCCTCTGTCAGGGTCGGGTTATCTGGATAATTTTCATCTCCAGTTAGGTCCTCTGTATGGTGACCGTGCACGTCTTGCCAAACTTCTCGCAAGATGGTGCCGCTACCCGCCACCGGTGGCAACGGGGTTTCTGTGGCATCTGGTGTTGGGGTTTCTGCTGGCGGTTCAGGGGTGCCAATCGGCTCCAGCGAGCCACCCCAAGGATGAATGTAGTCGGCCGAGATAACCGTTTGCGGTTCACCTAGTCTTTGCCAAGCAACAGACAAATGGTCGCCATCTTCCCGCTCTTTGTGCAAAGCCTCTACATAATAATATTGACCAGCAACTAAGTTGATCGCAACAGACTTTTGCGAACTGTATTTATCAAACTGCCGATATTGAGTAACTTCATCAACCTGTGCGATTAGCTGGGCATTACCCGGTGTCTCATCCGTACTCAACCATAGTTCGCTTTGATTGTCAGAGGAGATCCAAAATGTGTAAGCGCCTGTAACAGGGGGCAAAATATAGCCACGAATACGCTGACCATAATCGTCTCCGTAATTTTGGGTCGTTTCAAATATCTCTATTTCTTCGCTAAAGGTCGGGCTATCAGGATATTGGCTATTTTCAGTTAAATCCTCAATAAAATAGCCGGAAATACCGGTCCATACCTCACGCAATAAATGGCCACTTTCACCGGTCGGTGGTGTAACCAGAACAGGAGGTGTCGGGGTTGGTGTCACTGAGATCGCGTCTAATTTCAGTCGCTCCTGATTTTTATGTTCTGGGCCACCCCCTTTATTGGCGGAGCCAGAAATCACATAAAGGTAGTTTTCCCAAATCACCGCACCGCCGCTATGACGGCCGTAAATCATTTTGGGTGACGTCGACCAGTTTTCACTAGCAACGTCGTAAACTTCAACGGTTCGATGAGATGAAGCTTGAGCATCGCTCTCCCCACCAACTACAATCAACTTTTCTCCATGTACAACCGAAATGGCTCCCGATCGTTTCGAAGGCAATCTTTGACTTAAAGTTGACCAACTATCGTTTGCAAAGTCATACACATCAACCTGCGTGATCTCTGCATCAAAAGGATTGGGTTGATCGGTCTGACGCCCCCCCGCAGCATACAGCTTGTTGTTGACCACAGCGGCCGTGAAATGATCTCGTGCTCTCGGGGCATCCGCTTTGGTCACCCAACCGCCCGTCGTAGGGTTGAATTCATCCACCCATTTTGAATAGCCACCTTCATGGCCATCGGTTGTGCCACCAACCAAATAAATCTTATTGTTATAAACCACGGTCCCGGCCGCACCGCGACGTCTGTTTGTAGGGATGCCAGGTCCCGTCGTCCAGCCATTATCAGCTGGGTCAAAAATATAAACGTTTGCCAGTGGGGTCTCATCTAAATAATCCCCCGTTAAACCACCGACCACATAAATTTTGCCGTTATGAGCAACCGGCTGAATATGGTGGAATTCAACTGGCGGTTGACCCAGATTGTTCCATGTTTTGGCAACCGGATCGAACACCTCGGTTGGGCGGCCGTTGCGCCCGCCAATCAAATAAAACTTCCCGTTTAGTTCAACATAAGACGACTCATGGCGTTCGGTAAATACGCTGCCGTTCGAGCTTGCCACCAGTTCCCACTGTTCACCCGTTTCAGGTGTCGGCTCCGGTGTTGGTTCCGGCCCAGGATCAGTATCTTCTTGCAAAATCTTCACTGTTTTTGCCACAGATGGAACCCCATCATTGTCGACCACAAACAGCATATAAAATCCTGGTGGGGCAAGGTTTCCGTTATCAGGGGCAGTTAGCGTTAGATTGTTTCCACTCAGGCTAAAATCAAGTTCCTGAATGCGTTGCTCGAAGTTGATGTGATGCGTCGAGCTTCCATACCGAATTAGATTAACTTTATCGATGCCTCGGGGCACTGTGACTGTCGCATCAAACTGTTCCCCATAGTTAATTTCACTGTCCGCAGAATTAATCACCGGCCTTGGGGCCAACTCGCCACTTCCATCTTTTTTAAATAAGTAAGGTGGATTAAAAATCTGCGCCGTCATCCCTTTTGTGCAATCGTCGCCACATTCACCGCCACCGGTCCAAATCCGGCCGTCTGGCAACAATAGCGAACTTGAATGGTATCCACGAGGGTTGGTCGCCGCATCTCCTACAGTCCATTCGCCCGTGCTTGGGTTCCAAATTTCGGGGACCAAAATGTGCGTTGGGCTAGGGCCTAGAATGTGGTTGTATCCACCACCATTAATCAAGACTTCCCCATTGGCCATAATTGTGCCGTCGGCATCCGCACGCGGAAACAGCATCGAATCGGTTAACTGCGTTGTGGGTGTTTCGCCGGTTAGGTCGATCGTCATCGCGGTATGTGTAGCATGACCATAAACACTCTCAGAACCGATTCCACCGATCAGCAATAGTTTGTCCTGCTCGTACATGACGGGTGATCCCCATGCACGATGTAGTCCTTCCCGTTGATATTTCTGCCCCCAGCTGCCGTTCCCGGCCGTATCAATGTAGGCCATTTCTTGATCCCAACCTGCCCAGAACACCCGGCCGTCTGAAACCAAATGGACAAATGGGTAGGTGTGATCAAACACGTTATTGTTTGTAATCAACAGATCGCTGTAATCAACATTGTGGAGCATGCGCCAATTTGTTCCGTTATACACTTCTGGCTTATAGACATTGTCTAGCCCGTTCGAACCACCGATGGCGAGAATGTCTCCATTCCCTAAGGTGACCGCACTCGGATACCAACGCGCCTGCTCCATATGCTCTTGCTCTGTCCATGTTTTCGACTCAAAGTCAAAGATGCTCGCCTGTGTTTTGCCATAAACGGGCCCAAACACGCTCGAGCCGGCATGACCGCCAAACTCAAACAGGCTGCCGTCTGGCCGCAATGTGTGGGCCGAGCAATACATTTCTTGAGAAGGATGATCGACCCATTCATGCGACCAGCTGTTGATATCAGCAAGGTCAACCTTGGTGTAGTCATGGTCTAAATCGGGTGAATCGGGGCCGATAAAGCCAGGGTCAACACTCGCATGGCTAATAATATGGCCCGATGGCAACAATGTTGCATGAATCGCCTTAACGGGCCAATCCATCACCGGTTCCCAGCTGCCACGCACATGCCGATAAGCAGAACCATCTCCACCAGGTTTTGAAGAACATGTCAATTCAGGATCGCCCCAATTCCCATCATCTTGATAATGGTCACCAGAACCATCTGAAACCACCAGCATCAACTCATCTACCCCCACAACAGATAGCAGACCGGTATCAACCGCTTCATTCCCGGAACTCATTGTTTGGACCGATTGATGAATTAAATTGCCATCTGCATAAATATGAAAGTTCGCAGACCCCATCCACAGCCCGCCAGCGATATCAACCCCGTATGAAGTTGAGAACGTACTGCATTTGCCTTCTAGGTCAAAACTTAAAACACTGGTTGAATGGACGCCAAACCCTTTCTCAAAAGTACGATCCAAAACTGTGAGTGGGCTACCATCGCCAAGTTCGCTGTCACCGTTACTTTGGTTGATCTCCACCGGCCCCCAACCAGACTGACTGATGACCATATCTATTTCAGTCAAAGAATAGGTAATGTCGGCCGCAGCCAAAGCCTCTAAATCTGGGCCAGTTTCAAAAAGCGTATTCTGAAATACCGGGAGGTCTAAATTTAATCCAGCGGCAAATATAGTTGGTTGAATGAACCCAACACCTAAAATAGTTAGCAGCAGCAAGATGCTTAATATGGCAGGTTTGAATTTAGATATGTTGGAAAGAAGTTTATGCATATTTTTCACTCGACGAAGGGTAGGTCTACCGTCTTTTACGTAGGGGGCACAAACATAATCTCAGATTTCGTAATGTCTGTACACCGAATCAGCTTTTAATAACCTTTCGCGGCCTTAAAATTACGGTCTGGACAATCTGGATACTACTGGTTCAAACCAAGTGATATTTTAACCTTTTTAAATATCTTTAAATCTTACGGAATACCTGTTTTCCTAAACTTTGACCATACGCTTTTCTCGTTTGAAGCGTAAACCCAACTCAACAAGATTGTAGACAAATCAATTAGCATAAAATCAATTGAATTAAAGCGTCCAACCAAATGCTAGAATCCGGTTGGATTTTGCCACCTTTCGTTTGCTCAAAAAAGCTATTAAGCGTAACATGCGAGCGGTACTCTATCACTATTGGTTTAAACAACGGAAGCCAACTATTTCAAGTCTCATACAATGCCACTGAGACAAAATGGTTAATCTTGAAAAGGTTTTATATTAATGACTGACACAATAAATTCGAACGGCACATCCAAACCAGATTTTAAATATATCGGCAAACCTCGGCCGATCATCGATGGTTTAGAAAAGGTCACCGGTTACGCTAAATACACCGGCGATTTTGATATCCGGGGTATGGCCTATGCTCGGCCTGTGTTGGGCCAAATGGCAAATGCCAAAATATTAGGGATTGAAACAGCAGATGCAGCCGCGATGCCCGGCGTAATTGCTGTTTTAACAGCGGACGACCTGCCGACAAAAGATAAATTAATCAATAGCCGCAACACAGCGATTTTGGCGAAAGATCGGGTCCTTTGGGTTGGGCAACCGGTCGCCGTTGTCGTGGCTGAATCTGAGCAAGCGGCTCTAGATGCGGCCGAACTTGTCTTTGTTGACCTAGAACCGGGTGAAGTTGTGGTCGATGTCATGGAGGCGATTAAACCGGATGCGCCTAAAGTTTGGCCCAATGGTTATCCGACGGCCGACTCTGACATGTCTTCGTTACACGGCAACACCGAAGCGGGTGAGGCGGGAAGCGGCAAGCTCAACAATATTCAGTCTGAAAACCATTTCGAACGGGGTGATTTAGAGGCTGGGTTTGCAGAAGCTGCGGCCATCGTTGAGCGTCGCTATCGAGTCAGCAGTGTCCATCAAGGATACCTAGAGCCATGGGCATCGATCGCAGATCCAGACCCCCTCGGCCGAAGCCTGACAATTTATACCGGTACACAAGGGATGTTTGGTGTCCGAAACGAAATTGCAGGTCTGCTCGACATGCCTCAAAGCGCCGTTACCGTTAAACCGATGGCGTTTGGTGGTGGGTTTGGTGGCAAATATGGGGTCTACGAACCACTTGTCGCGGTTACAGCCGTGACCGTCAACCAGCCGGTCAAACTCGTAATAACCCGCTCAGAAGACTTTTTAAGCACCAATCCAGCCCCTGAAATTGTGATCGATTTAAAGATAGGGGCAAAAAGCGATGGGACCGTCTCTGCGCTTAAAGCGGACGTGTATACCAACAATGCGGTCTTTAGCTTTAACCACGGGGGGATCATCGCCATGGTTTTAGGGGGTACCTATAAGTGGGACAACCTAGAAATCAATGCGTATGAGATTAACACCTTTACCTGCCCCACCGGGGCATACCGGGCCCCAGGCTCACCACAAGCAGCGTTTGCGCTTGAAAGCAGCATGGATGATTTAGCCGAACAGCTTGGAATCGACCCGCTTGAGTTCCGCTATCAAAATGCGGTAACCGAAGGTGATCTACTCGGTGTCGGCCGCCCTTGGTCAGCCACACTAGGCATGAAAGATGTTTTAGATCAAGCCCGGAACCATCCCTTATGGAAAAATCGCAAACCGGGAGATGGGGTCGGCATGGCGGTCGGAGGATGGCCCAACTTTATGGGGAACGCAGACGTTGTTTGTCGCGTTGATAGCTCCGGCCAAGTTAACCTCGAAACCGGTATCGTTGACATTTCCGGGACCAAAAGCGCGCTCGTCCTAATTGCTGCCGAAGCACTCGGGGTTGATCCATCTGAAATCCACATCGACCAAGGAGATACCAACGGTGCCTACGGGCCAGGGTCAGGTGGTAGTCAGGTGACATACACCATGGCACCCGCTATTCATTCCGCCGCTGAAGATGCTCGCAACCAGTTGCTAGAAATCGCATCGAATGAATTTGAAGCGGCGGTCGAAGATATCGAAATTGTCGATGGCAAAGCGCGCGTCGTCGGGGTACCAGATAAAACAATCGGTATCGGCGAACTGGCTCAGAAAGGGCGCAGCTCACGCGAAATTGGCCCCATCATCGGCCGAGGCACTTCCGCACCAAAAGAAGCGGGTCCCGGCTTTGTGGTCCATTTGATTAAGGTCGATGTCGACAAAGAAACCGGTGAGATCAAACCTGAAAAGTATGTGGCGATTCAAGACGTTGGTTTAGCCATTAACCCGATGCTGGTCGAAGGACAGATGCACGGCGGGGCGATCCAATCATTGGGAATGGGTCTTTACGAAGGGATCGTGTATGACGGTGACGGCCAGCTGTTAACCGGCAGCTTTATGGACTATTGCATGCCACGGATCGACAATACCCCTGACGTTGAAGCGATTATCGTTGAAAAACCCAATCCCTTGGGCCTTTACGGGGCACGCGGATTGGCCGAGCCACCGATTACGGCCGGCATCGGTGCCTTAGGCAATGCCATCAAAGACGCGGTCGGGGTGCGTGTTACAGAAACACCTGTTACCGCTCAGCG
>JAHDEB010000060.1:0-12370 GCA_020629055.1 Chloroflexota bacterium | reverse complement strand
CAAGAATTACCTTCATTTTTATGATGTTTTCTCGCCCCGTCTATTGGTAGAAAGCGGCACATTGAGTACAATTAGAACTCATGTTCTAATTTATTAACCGTCTACCCTCTTTGATGCCGTCTCCTAACCCGCCCAATAAATATCACCGCCAACTTGCGAACCTCTACAAAGCATCGATCTTACTAACCGGATGCCTTCTGTCCGCTTGCCAGTTCTTACCGATTTCTACGAGGGACATCAGACAGGTCGATCTGATCTCTCAGCCTGTTTCACCACAAGAGCAACTTAATTTAGAAAATCTAGAAGCTGCTAAGCCACCCTCGGCCGATCTTTCTGAAATTTATAGCCGCTTTAACCAAGGCCAGTTACCCGAGGCACCCCCGCTTCAAGATTGGCAGGTAGGTGATACCGACCGCTTTTTCTACACCGAACAGACAAATGAAACCCAAGTCGAAATAACAGCTCGGGTCGTCTATCAAAGCGATGAACTCGTTATGTGGCTCGAAGAAGGGGTCCGAACCATCGATCGAGATATTCAAGAAGCTGCCCAAACGTTAGAGACTAAAATTTTCCCCACGACGCGCGCCCTTTTTGGCTCGGAGCCTTCTCCCGGCATCGACCAAGACCGGGCGATTCATATCCTTCACATCGGCAATATGGGTGGATCGACGATCGGGTACTTCTCTGGCAAAGACGAGTATCCGCGCGCAGTTGCCCCAAACTCGAATCAACGAGAGATGTTCTACATCAACCTAAACTTTGTTGATATTGGTGAATTTGACTATTACGATGTGGTCAGTCATGAGTTTCAGCACATGATTCACTGGAACATCGATCGAAATGAACATACGTGGGTCAATGAAGGGTTGGCCGAACTTGCAACGATGGCCAATGGGTATGGGGGCAGTGATTTTTTGCCCACGTATCTAGCAAATCCAGACACGTCTTTAACCGGTTTTGACTACGAGGGTGGGGATTATGCGGCCGCATGGTTAATGGTCGCCTGGCTGCAAGAAAAATATGGGGACGACTTTATTTTTGATCTTGTAAAAGAACAAAATAACAGTGTTCAGGGAATTAGTACCTTACTAAATGACTATGAAACTGAGGTCCTTTTCCCTGAAATTTACGCAGATTGGATGGTAGCTGTATACGGGAGCACCCATAATCTTAAACTAATTAACAAGTATAGCTTTGAGTCTGTGGCACCGTTTATGCAGCGTGCCCAACCAATCAAACCGGTTTTACCCAGAATGGGTCAACGCATTCAAACCACCGTGGGGCAGTACGGGACGGACTATTGGCAAATTCCGGCCGACCAACCTTATTCACTAACGATAACAACCACACAACAGGTACAGCTCCTTAGTGGAGATCCCTTTGCTGGGCAATGGTACTGGTCCGCTGTACCGGCCGACTTTTCAGACATGCACCTAACACACCCGGTCGATTTATCATCAGTTAGCAGCGCAACTCTAAATTTTCATGCCTACTACGATATCGAATTGGGATACGACTACGCGTATGTTGCTGTATCAGCTGACAACGGGCAAACATGGAGCACCATCTCGACAACCGCTTCGGTAGACAGCAATCCGCACAATAAAAATATAGGCAATGGCATTACAGGGTTATCAGGATCTGGAGAAGAGCCAAGCTGGTTAAATTTAACAGCAGATTTAACCCCTTGGGCAGGTCCTAGTGATGTTGATCTATTGATTCGGTTTGAGTATATGACCGATGATGCTGTGCAACATGAGGGGATCGCCATCGACAATATTTCAATCCCAGAAATCAATTGGAACGATGACGTAGAAAATGGAGAAAACAGCTGGCAAGCGGCCGGATTCGTTCGTCATACAAACCGATTGCCCCAAACGTTTATTTTACAAACCATCGCCATTCAACAAGATGGCACAGCGACTGTCACCCAGATCGAACCATCAGACAACGGCCGATATGAAATCGACATCGTCCCATCAGCTGACTTAAAAGAAACCATTCTAGCCATTGCAGGCACAACACCGATCACCCATCAGCAGGCCGGATATCACCTCAGGCTTGATCCGATCTCACCCTAACCCTTAAACCGATGACCTCTTATTCAACTAGACCAAACACCCCACGTTGGGATCGACGTTATGATGAAGACCATCATGATGTCGAGTTTGAATTGTTTGAATCTATGATGGTTCCCGAAGCCGAACTGGTCGAATATCTGCCCATTCGTGAAATTGTTCCGGTTGAATTTCCATTCGAAGAAGATGATGATCTTGATTATGAGCTGATTCCAGAAACAGACGTGGGCCACTACTTCTACCTGCCGATCGTGTTTCTCAGCCTCGTTTCCGTGATCAGCGTTTTAGGGGTCTGGTTCGCCATACGGTACAGCCGTCCGGGAGTATTGCAAACACCCCCACAGCCGATAGCCGCAGCGTCTGAAATCTACCCCACATCTACGACCATTAGTGGCAGCCTAAAACATAATGAACCGGTTCCAAACGGTGCATTAGAATCTTCAGGAGAAGCGGAAGTTCAAGCTGAACCTCCTCTGCTTATCCCCACGGCAAGTCCGTCTCCCCCCCCAGTCATCATTCCCAAACCGGTTTATGGCTTCAAACCCGATGAAGTAAAGAAAGAATTTGTCACAGACAAAATGGTTGCAAACATGAATCTCATTCTTAATTCAGAGATCCCTGCTCGGAATTATTTAGACGTTCATCTCGAGCTGACCAACCTCTCTCAGCCATCGCCCAAACTACCAACCAACTGGCAAATAGGACAGCAACGTACCATTAATGTGGTTGGCAAACCGGTTAGTGTCCGCTTGATGTCAGTTAGTGAAAACGCCTATCTATGGGCCGATGAGCGGCTTCGCTTCCCCACAGATCAATATTCTCCGGTTGCGAACCGTTTAGATGAAGAACTGTATCCTAAAGTCATTTCTTTATTTGGCCCAGAAAGCAGCCCAGGCATCGATGGGGACCCCCGCTTTCACATCTTCCACTTAGCCACATTGGAAAGCCGCGAGCTAGGCTTTTTTGATAGCAGTGACGTTTATCCCCGAGAGATTTTTGCTGACTCGAACGAAAACGAGGCGATTTACATTAACATGGAAAGTCTACAGTTAGGGGATCAGACATATTACGGCACCCTTGTCCATGAACTTCAACATTTAATCCGTTGGAGCGTAGACCGAAACGAGGAAACATGGCTTGATGAAGGGCTTTCACAGGTCACCGAAATCTACAGCGGGTTTAACAGTTTCACGGTAGATGATTATTTACGCAACAATAGTGTGCAGCTGAATGACTGGTCATATGAAAGCCATAACATTTACAGCCATTATGGTGGGTCGGCCCTGTTCGTTGTTTACTTATGGGAACAGTTCGGCAGTAATTTTATTCGTACCTTATCCCAATCTCCGTATGATGGGATGGCGGCCGTGTCTAAAACTATAAACCAATCTGGCAGCTCTCTGACCCTCCAGTCGGTCTTTCAAGACTGGCTTGTGGCGGTCTATAAAAACGACCCGCTAAAAGCAGAGTCACGCTATGGCTTTAGCCAATTCGAGTTCGAACCACCAGCCCCACATCAAATTGCTCAAGCAGCCGCAGGACAACCCTTTTCAGACCTACGCAAAGGTCGGCCGCAATTCTCTGGCTGGTATGTTGACCTGCCAAGCAATCAAAATCTCACCATCTCATTTGCGGGGGATTCAGTTCAATCGCTTTACCCATCAGCAGGGGACTCAAACAGCAGCAATCAAAACAAGGCGTTTTATGTACCGCCACGCAATCGAATGAGTGCGACATTGCACAAAGATGTCGATTTACGTGGTGTGATCAACCCATCGATTACATTTGACAGTTGGTATAACTTAGAAGATGGGTTCGACCATATGTATTTAATGGTTTCGGCCGATAGAGGGAACAGCTGGACGATGCTCCAAACGAGTGAAATGAAGCAAGGCACTTACGGCCCTGGGTTAACCGGCAATTCCGGTGTTTGGATTTCACAGTCAGCATCATTGGCCCAGTGGAGCGGCCGCGAAATCATCGTTCAGTTCCAATTACTCACCGACTCAGCCGTCCATGCTCAAGGCTTTGCCCTAGACAATATCACCCTAGCTGGCGAAGAAACCGCAACACTAGAAACCAATGCTGGTGGATGGATCGCAAATGGATTTGTACGTACAGGCAACCTGATTCCGCAAAATTGGATTGTAAGCATCGCCCAGGAAATGCAGGATGGGCAGGTTTGGGTAGAGACCTTAACTGTAGACGAATTTGGTGAGTTAAAAGAAGATATTTCAACCGCTTACAAAAGCACGTTGATTATCGCTCCGGCATCCCCCCTAACACACGAATCGGCCGACTTTTGGTTTAGCGTCGAATAAAATCCGTTCTATTGGTCATTCCCTTGAATGTGGCCAAATTCATTTTCTAATTTTTCTTGGGTTTCCTTCTGTGCACGGCGAGCCTCTTCCAAGACCTCATTCCATTTCTCTTTCATATCCCGCCGTAATTCGTCACCCGATGCTGGGGTAATAATTAAAGCGATCACCGCACCAACGGCTGCGCCACAAATGGCCCCTACAATAAATCCCATAAATTTTTTCATTTCAACCTCTCTATACTTTGTCCCTCACCCCTATTCTACATCAGTTAGGGTCAGAATGGGGAAACAGCCGAGCATCGAGTATGAACCGGCTGGCTGTGACGAACACAGAACCGTTAGCCACTAGGCGGCCGTGGGAATAAGATCGGCGTACGCTCTTTATACGCCTCGTAATCTGGCTGCCCGCCCCACTTTGCATCCGATCTGGCCTCCAGCAACGGTACACCACTCAGCCGGGTTAGCAACAAATAGACAAAGACCGGGGAGATTAAAGTGACATACTGCCACCCCTGTAACACGGGCAATGCGATAATGGCGATGCCCAGCCATAGTACGATTTCGCCAAAGTAGTTGGGGTGCCGAGACCAAGACCACAACCCATTTTCGATAAAACGCCCTTTGTTTGCAGGATCAGCCCTAAACTGCTTCTTTTGCCAATCCGCAACAGCTTCAAAGCCAAAGCCTATTAACCAGACAATTAACCCGATGGTGCCTATAACGCCAAATGGCACCTTATCAACCGATGTAATCGCCGCCAAACCGGCCGCGATTGAAAACGAAACCCACAGCCCCTGCAAGGTCCATACAAACAATAACCGTGGAAAGGAGATTTTAATCTTATCAAAACGACCATCATGCCCATCCGCTTGAATGCGCCTAAACAAAAAAGAGGACAGCCGAGCGGCCCAGATCATAACCAAGGCCATGATCAGAATAGAGCGAAAATCGGTCGATCCGCTCAGCCAGACAGCCACGGCCGCTACCGTGATATAAGTGATCCCTCCGGTTAAGTCATAAAACTTTTCAGTCTTATTCAAAAAGGATGGAATAAAAACGATCCATTGAATAACAAAGGCGAGCCCGATGCATAACGCATACAGCGGAATGCCGTTCGAAAGTCGAATCCCCCCCCAACTGCCAAGCAATGCCAAACTAACCCCGACCACCATGATAATCGGCAACGCTTTTACTGCTCTTTTTTCATTTTCATCCATTTTCCTTTTTCCTCGCAAGCTCAGTCGTGCGGTCAACATATCAAACTATCTGCGGATTTTCTCAACAACGCCAAACGGCGCAAGGTTATCAAACAAAATTCTGGTTGTTACGTACATAGTAATAAGGGCTGAACTTTAAATAATTGTTCCAAGTTTAAAGTTCATCTTGATAGGATCAGGGTTTAAGTTGGGACAGTTATTAAAATCCTGATCCTAAACGGCCGTTCGATTTAATGTTTGGTTCGAACCGGCGGGGCCTTGGCTCTATGCATTGAGTCATAATTCGGCCGTTATTGTGTAAACCCCTTATAATTACTTTCTTTGATTCCCAGTCGGCCCGTGGAGAATAAAATGGCAACAGCAAAAAACGGCAAATCACAACCCACTGCAAATAAAAATGGCAACCCCACCGATTTAAAACAGCATTACGATGATCAGTTTGTCGTCACACCCGAATACAGAGCCAGCCTGCCTGACCTACAAAATCGGGAAAATACCAGCCCCAAAGTAGAAATCCAACATGTTGGCATCCATAATTTTAAAATCCCCATGCACGTTCGTCGTCGTGAAGGGGGCCGGCAAGCGATCCACTGCTCTGTCACCGGTAGCGTGTCGCTTGATGCGTATAAAAAGGGGATCAACATGAGCCGAATTATTCGGACCTTTTACGAGTATGAAGACAAAGAGTTAACCCCCGATTTGCTTCAAAATATCGTGATTAGCTATCTTGAAAAACTTGAAACCTCATCGGCCCGAATCGCCATCGCTTTTGATTACCCGATGCGCGTCCCCAGTTTGCGTAGTGGGCTATCAGGGTATCAATATTACCCGGTCGTTTTCGAATCGGTCATTTCGGCCGACGGTATTTTGCGCCACTTCATGCATCTCGATTTTGAATACTCATCCGCCTGCCCATGCAGCTACGAACTAGGCGTACATGCCAGCGAAACCCGCAACATCGCGGTCGTCCCCCACAGCCAGCGCTCAATCGCCAAAATCTCAATCGAATACAGCCGCCTGTTATGGATCGAAGATTTAGTAGAACTTTGTCGACGAGCGCTAGTCACCGAAACCCAAGTTATGGTCAAGCGTGAAGATGAGCAAGCCTTTGCTGAAATGAATGGGGCTTATCTAAAATTTGTAGAGGATGCTGTACGCCTGCTATACACAGAGCTAGACAACGAAGAGCGCATTCAAGACTTCCGGGTGTTCGCCAATCACATGGAATCGCTCCACTCGCATGATGCGATTAGCGTCGTCGTTAAGGGTGTTGAAGGGGGATACAACGCCCAGATCGACCCCTTTGGCTATGGTGGGATGATGCCTCGCTAGCTTTTGCCACAAGGTAATTTTAATACCTAAACATTTAATCTGGGACAGGTATTTCAATCCTGTTCCGAAGGAAAAAAATATGCCATTCTCACAAATTTCGCTTAAAAAGGGTAAGTCGCCTGAGTTTCGCAGTACCCTGATGGAACAAATCTATCTTGCCCTGCGCGAAACGATGGCCATTCCTGAACATGATCGCTTTGCAACGATAACAGAGCTTGAGCCAGGTAATTTCAACAATAGCGGGAACTATGGTGGAATCGAAAGATCTGATGAAATCGTGTTCATACAGATCACGTTGAATGCCGGCCGAACTGTCGAGCAGAAGAAGGCGCTCTATGCAGAGATCGCCAAACGGCTGAAGGCAGATCCCGGAATTCGACCAGAAGATATTGTGATTAACCTAATCGAAGTCGCAAGCGAAGATTGGTCGCTGGGCAATGGCATCGCACAATACGCTTAGGGCTACCCAGTAAATAAAAGTTCAGTAGGCTAGGCCAGAATTTATTCTATGGCAGTTTCGGGCGCCTCTGGGCTGAACCATTTATCAACTTATTCCCGCGAGTAGTTGCTTTGAGTGGCTCCATTTTCTAGGGGATTGCCCGTACATCCGTTTAAACTCTCGACTAAATTGAGACGGGCTCACATAGCCGACTTCGGCCGCCGCTTCATTGACAGTCATCCCTCCGGCAATCTTCATGGCGGCGTTGTTCAACCGCATCGACTTCACAAACTGGATGGGGGACATCGTGGTGGCCTGCTTGAATTTCCGATGGAAAACGGCCCGGCTCATCCCTACCTGTGCCGCCATCTCTTCGATGGTGACCGCCTCATCTAGCCGGGTAGACAAATGCTCAATCGCCCGGGCGATTTCGTTGCCCACGCCAAATGCCCGTCTTGCGGAATCCCCTGCATCTCCTTTCAAGATAGCGTAGTACAGTTCCCGAAGCCGACTATCTCCAAGTACGGCCGTGTCCGCCGGGCTATCCCCTAATTGCAGCAGCCGCAACAGCGCGTCTGTAAATGCATCGTCCCAACTAGCGAGTGCAAATCCCTGCGGGATCGGTCCGCTCTTCGGCTTTCGGATGGCACCGGCAGCGCTTTCCATCTCGATCGCCAGTTCAGTCATTACTCTCGTGTCCAATGAGACAAACACACCTAAGAGGGGATTTTCCGGTGAAGCTGAAGGTGTCCCCGTCTCTACAGGCATCGACATGGTGCAACATAGGTACTGACCACTGTCATACACATATCTCTTCCCATCAAATATAGCTTCTTTGGTCCCGCTTACGATAGCCACTACAGTGGGTTCATACACCGCAGGGGCGCAGGGAATCGATTCAGTCACTCTAAAAAGTTGCACCCCTTTTACCCCGGTTTCCATCAAACCGTCTTCGTTGACTCTATTTTCAATGAGTTGTTTTAAATGTTGTTTGCTCATGCCACCAATGTAGCACTGCAAAACGCACAATTCAACTTAAATGATACGATTAGGCATGTTATCGAGATTATTTCGTCTATCAACGCGCAATATTGAGAGTTATGATTGTTTTTGATGAGGAGATACCTACCGCACAAAAGATCATCCGTTGCTGGTATGCGTATGAAACCGGCACTTGAATTAAACATGTAAACCAAGGAGTTTGAACAATGACGACTATAAAAGATTTTGGACCGGAGGGTTGGACACCAGAGCACCTCGGCTCCCTCGCAGGCAAAACATATGTCATTACCGGCGCGAACAGTGGCACAGGATATCAGGCAGCGAAGATACTGTTGTCCAAAGGTGCAAAAGTGGTGATGTTGAATCGCAATCCTGAGAAATCCGCCAAAGCGATCGCACAGCTGAAACAGGATTTAGGCGCAGACACCGATGTGAGCTTTATTCGCATGGACTTGGCCCAGCTTGCAAGCGTGCGCGAAGCGGCGACAGAACTTTTGAAGACTGTTTCTCAGATTGATGCGCTAATTTGCAACGCTGCTATCGCACAGGTACCCACACAGCAATTCACCGCTGATGGTTTTGAAAGCCAGCTTGGAACCAACCATTACGGCCATTTCGTCCTGTGTGGCATGCTCTTCGACCGAATCGATGAATCCCACGGCCGAATCGTCGTCGTGGCAAGCCTTGGCTATAAGTTGGGGTTGAGGACGATTCAGTTTGACGACATGAACTGGGACAAGAACTACAGCGCAAATGGTGTCTACAGCCAAAGTAAACTGGCTCAGATGATGTTCGCCTATGAGTTGCAAGACCGGGTCAAAGCGACCAACAGGAATGTAGAATCCTACGTTTGCCATCCCGGGGCGTCTGCAACATCGCTAATTGAGACCAGCGGCAGCATGATAACCAAGATTATATATCGGCTCATGATGAAGACCCCCTTGGTTCAATCGGCCGAAAAAGGCTCCTATCCGCAAGTCATGTGTGCCACTCAGGAGGGGCTTGAACAGCGCGCCTTTTATGGGCCCACCGGCCGCATGGAAATGAGCGGCCCGGTCGGGGAAGGCATCCTTGAACCCTATGCGTACGACAAGGCCGTCATGGCGAAACTTTGGGAACGGTCAGAGAAGGAAACTGGTTTCGAGTGGCGCATTTAAGAAATAAAACGAATTGAGACGCTAAATTCGGGTCATAACGTCATCAACAAGGTCAATAATGCCAGAGTGCGGGTAAAAGTAACGTAACATAGGCTTGAGGCCCTTCGCCCTTGTCATCAATTTGTTTTAGGATTTTCGCTTACAATTTAGCGCTGAGCTTGTCGAAGTGCGGTTTATTCCCTTCGACAGGCTCAGGGAGCGAAAGCCCTATATTTGTTAATATGCAACCACATGCGCAGATAGCCTATCAAACAGCTGATCGCACGTCATCCGCAAGGTATGATCAATCTGGTGCCTATCGCTCTACCAACCCGTTTCTCCATGCGATAACGGCCGCCTGCGTTCTGTCAGCCACATCCAACTTCGCAAAAATTTGGCTCACATAGTTGCGCACCGTCCCTTCAGAGAGAAAAAGCGTTTGAGCAATGTCCTGATTCGTTTGCCCGTCAGCAACGAGGCGCAAAATATCCGTTTCCCGCTCAGTAAGCTTGCTCAGAATGGCGGCTGATGGCGAAATTGACGCTGCACTCGTAACTTGTCCAATTAATTTCCCTGCGACATTTGGATCGACAAAGCTCTGTCCTTCAGCCGAACCGCGAACGGCCGCCACCAACTGCTCACGCGGCGTATCCTTGAGCAAATAGCCCACCGCCCCAGCTCGCAGTGCATCAAATACCCACTCATCCGCATCATAAGTAGTTAGCACTAAGACCGGAATATTAGGATGATGCTGGCGAATGCGGCGGGTCGCTTCGATGCCGTTCATGATCGGCATTTTCAAATCCATTAAAACAAGATCAGGGCTATGTTTTGCGACCAAATCGACCGCTTCGGCCCCATCTTGGGCGGTGGCGATAACATCAATGTCAGCTTCAAGGCCAAGCATCATTTTGAGTCCGTCGCGGACTATCGCTTGATCGTCACAGATAATAATTCGCATGATTTACTCCAATTCCACTTGAAGCAAGATCGTTGTGCCTTGCTGTGGCTGGCTTGTGATAGTAAGTTGCCCATGGATGAGGGCGGCCCGTTCTTGAATGCCAACGAGACCATAATGCCCGTCTTTGCCGTCAACAGAGCCTGTCGAAGTTGAGCTTGTCGAAGTCGTCGAAAAGCCGACCCCATCATCGGCCACAAGCAGTTCAATCTGATCTTCTATTTTAAGGGACAGCGTCAATGTTTGAGCCGTTGCATGTTTAACCACATTGTTGACCGCCTCTTGTGCCACCCGATAGATCCCCTGTTCGATGGCGGCTGGTAATTCAATCGGTTGGGTGGGCAGGTTGAGATTGAGTTTGAGATAAGTACGAGATTCGGCCGATTCTGCCAACTCACGCAGGGCTAAGACCAGCCCCAAATCCTCTAACGGAGATGCGCGCAACGATTGCAACGCCCGCCGTGTCTCTTGTAAACCAGAGCGAGTCGCCGCCAAGGATTGATCAAGCAGCCCTTTGGCCGTCGCCTCATCCACATCCCAAAATGTACGCGCCGTTTCTAGCTGTACCGATAATCCGCTCAAGGTATGTGCCAACGTATCGTGCAGTTCGCGCGCCATCCGGTTTCGTTCACGACTAATGGTCAACTCTTCTAAACTGCTTGCATATTGAGACAGTTTCCGATTGGCGGCCGCCAGTTCAGCCCGGCGCGTTTGCACAGACCGGCTCAGTCCACTAACTACATAGCCTATTAAGCAGAAAACGATGATTGACAGAATGTTGATTTGAATCATCTGGCGAAAAACTACAGGATTTGCACTAGGTGTTATTTCTAGAAGAAACCAATAAAGGAGCATATTAACCAGTCCCACGATAACTGTAAAAGCCACCACAATACGGAAGCGATAGAGCCATGCAGCGCTTAAAATGATGATGGATAGAATGACATATATCCGCCCTTGTGAATCAAAGACAATAGACATATCGCTTTCATTTATTGACATCGGCTGCACAACAACTTCGGTAATCAAAAGCGATGCAGCCATGCCAATGAGCGCAAACGGCAGATAGGCCTTGCCAAGCCAGCGTTGCACATGTGGTACAGAGAAGTAGATGACCCATAGTGCCGCATTGGCAACCCGCATCCAGCCGGTAATCGCTTCGGCCGATGCGACTGAGCGCAACAAAGAGGGCAAAAGTCCAACGGTAAGCACCAAGCCAAAGCGCAGCCAGGCAAATGTGCGTAGCAGTGAATGAACATCAAGTTCGTTTGGCGTAGATTTATTGTTCAACATTGTTCTTCAAAAGGGATAGGGACAGGTGATAGGGATAGAGAGGTTCGTTTGGCGCACTTCGTGTCTACAATGCACCACCTATCGGCATACAACGTCCCTATCTTCTATCTCTATCCATTTAAGTTGTGAAGTTATTTCCGATTATGCCCAATGATAATTGAATTTGCCCCATCCCGTTCGTGATCCCAGTCATGTTGCCACATGATCGGTGTCATGTCTTCCCAATTTACGGCTGATTGCGGTCATGCCTGATGATGATTTGGCTCACTATCGGCCGTTTCATGTTCAACGTATCCTATTCTCAATGTTCAACACGGACAACAAAATTTGGTGCTGAAATTGCAGCAAGGCCATCTTCAAAAAATAATCTTCCGAAAAAAATAATTTTGAAGATGGCTGTGAGGTGATTTTAGTGTTTCAAAAATGGATGATTTAAATTTTCAAATCACCCAATCAAAAATTTTCATCAGGAAAAAAGGAGAAAAACATGACAACGGCTATTAATAAACAAGAGGTGCGCAATGCGATTGCGTCCAACTGGTGGATACCCCTGACACAAGGTATCGCCGCCATTCTATTTGGCATTTACGCCTTC
>JAHDEB010000309.1 GCA_020629055.1 Chloroflexota bacterium | reverse complement strand
TTCCGTGTAAATCCGTGTAATCCGTTGCAATTAATGCTTATGCAAAACTCAGGTTAGTTATTGCTAGCAGGTTCTTGCACCAGTTCATCTAGAAGATCTTGAATATTAGGTTTCTCTTTAATGAAAGTAGGGTTTAACTCCAGAGCCGAGATTCTTTGTTGGTTCGGATAAGGGCATGTTTCATCTACAAAGGTGTAGTTGTCATAGCGGATATCTGTGTTGGCTGCAAATGAACCGCCAGTTAGACCTATCAAGCCTTCCTGCTGGTTCATATGGTAAACATCAACATTGTTGATTTGTAGCTGTAAGTGTCCGTTTGATTGTTTTAACGAGAGGGTATTCCATTGGGGGCTGGGCAAAATTTCATCCCGAACGGCCGACGTGACTAATTCCCAACCATTTGAGCTAGTGAATCGTAATACAACAAATCTCTTGTCATCTGGAAGCAGCTCAAAAGTATAAATCTCGCTGCCATCTGCATTTAGCCCAAAGAATAATCCCCATACGCCTTCTTTGTGTTCGACTTTCCCATCAATTTCAACAAAGCGGCTTTGGTTCCAAAAATCTCCTCTTGAAGAAATTGTCCATTGGTCGCCTCGTTCATGGAAAATATTGTATTCACCAAATAAGTATCGATGAAGCACTAAATCATTTTCTTCTACACGCCAACCAGAGTTTGGATCTGAAAAATCATCTTGATATGGTTGTGAGCAGTATCGATTGAACATAGAAGGTAGATAGGTCCGATTGTCAAGCTCTACTAGTTCAAAGACATAAATTTTACCATCACTGAAAGCGCTCCCAGCTGCAAGCGCAAAACGATTATCCTTTAAGTAGATAAGATCATAAGATTCGGTTTGATAACCAGAAACTCGAGTTGGGACGAAACTCTCTAACGATATTCTCTCCAGAACTTCCATTGAATCTAAATCAAAAACATCAAGCGCCACAGGTTCATCCCATATGCTGTGTGCATAAACAATCTGATTTGTATTTGGATTGATGGCGAAGGGGCCTTTTGTAGGCCTTTGCCCCTCCGTTTGTTTAAGCGGGTAGGTCCCAACGGTTTCTCTTTTTACCGGGTCTGACTTGTGTCCATAGGAAGAATAGATATGCCCTGCGTAAAATGCCATTTCTGCAAACCCTTCGACAAGCCCTTCTGCCCTGTCCAGAAAACGAACCCCATCATCGCTGACTTCTATGCTATCAAGCCAGCTAGCTGTTGATCCACTGTTTGAGGCATATAATTTTGTGATTACTTCTGAGGGCTCGAGCTCTTTAAAATTTAGATGAAAAGGTGTTGCGGGGTTAAACAAGCCCAGAATGTTGGGGCGCACAACATCGTTGTCAAAAATCGCTAGGTATTCCCCTTCAGAGTAGTCACAATTTATTGATACGGCAAATGAATGTGGATTGTCTTTGAAGATCACAAATTCTTCTGCTGAAAGCCTGCTGCATTTGCCACCAAGAGGTTCAATATTTAAGGGAATATCTACTTCAACTGTTTCGGAGATCAAATTAATTTTTCGGATTTTTGCAGAGTCTTTAGAAACAGATTGGTATCCTATATACATTACCGTCCCATCTTCGGACAATGCCAATTTTCGGGTTCCAGGGCCGGTACTAATTGATGCCTTGGTTTCACCTGTTTCTGGGTCAATAGCCACGAGATGTTTTGTATGAGTTGGTGACCGAGGGAAATGGGTTGCCCAGATCACATTCTGATGTGGATCGTATACCATATCAATCGGAGAAACATCAATTTTTGTCTCCAATTTTGCAACAATTAAGGGTTTCTTTGTATCGGCACTATCAAACTCAGTTTTTGCTGAGACATTTAAACTAACGAGTGTTAGTAAACTTCCGATTAGGCAGGCAAAGATAACAAAAGCTCTTTTTTTCAGCACTGTTTTCCTCCGAGGACTATTTTCGATTTAAATCGCGCACCATAATTTTACATAGGAAGAGCAGGAGGTACTTATCAGAAAAGTGGCAACTTTATCACAAAAAATTTAAAACCCGCTCATCCGCTTTTAGCTTTACTAAAACTTGGCTTTTTGTGGTGCCATCTGGCTCGGCCAGCTTGCTGAGATCGGCCGGAACCTTGCCGACAGTTGTAACCAATTGCATTTGCTCACTCGCAAAAGCTAGCCCAACGGCCGGTTTGCGCGAAATCACCAACGGTGGTTTTGTGTTATGCTTTTCCGCCAATGGCACGTCTGCATAATCGATTCGCTTTCCATAGCCTGATTCCGTGACCACAACCAACTCTTCCCCAAATGCTTCCGGCCGTACATGCAGCGAGCCAACAATGCTCTCCCCATCTTTCCAATTAATCGCCTGAATGCCTCGGTACCGAATGCGCGTTTCGCCACAAGGGTAGCGCAACAGTCGCGCTTGATTGTTTAAAATCACCAACTCATCTTCAACCGCTGTCCCATACACGTTGATGGGAACCCCCGGGGGAGAATGGTCGAATTTATACGGGGCGGGGCTTTCAATCCGTTCTGCGATTTGTGCCATGCTTAAAGATCGGGCAAAGCCACGTGATGTGACAAAAGTTAGGTGGGAAGCGGTCGCAAGATCGTCCCATCTCGCACCGGCCGTCACTTCTTCTAATGATCGAAATTGGTGCAGTGATGCCAGATCGATGCCGAGTGCGGCTAACTCTGCCAATACGCGTGGCGTCGTTAGCACAAAACGATATAGATTGGTCAGGAACAAAATTTGATCATCGAATCCGGCCGACAATGTGCGAGCCCATCCAGCAATCGCCAATTGGGGAGGCACACTCGTCTTCTCGATCGGTTGACTCACGACGAGCTGTCCGCTGCCAATGATGATCTGCACGCGTTCCGGCTGTTCTTCAGGCTCTATCGCCCCTTCTTGAAAAGCGATCCGTTTTTGTAGCAATTCTAAGTTAACCGGGCTGACTTTAGATTCTTTTTCAATCGAGTGGCTTTTTAAGTCATCGGCCGTCCACTTGCGCATTTCTAGCGACCCTTCGGCGATTTGGGCCGCGCAGATGCCTAATCCAGCGGTCACACTGCTAAATGTGTCAACGGCGCGCACTTTTTCCCGGCCGAAACGGCTCAGCAACATATTTTTAAATATCGGGATTTCGGCCGAGCCCCCTGTTCGGATAACCGAATCGATCTCGTCTACGGTTAAGCCAGATTGGGCGATCATTTCATCTAAATGCTTGCTGATGGCGTTGACTTCAGATCGAATCACCGTCTCAAACTCGGTGCGGGTTACCATTTGCCGAATACTAAATCCCGGCCCATTAAATTGGATGAGGGTGCCCATGTCGTCTGATAAGCGCCGTTTGGCTTGTTCAACCGAGTCAAACATTTGTAGCCCGTAGTTGTCACGCACAAGTTTTTGTAGAGCGGCGATTTCACGCGGCCGATGGGCCGTCTTCGCGATCTCATCTAAGATTTCTCGATTTTCAGGGTATTGCAGTTCCAGCAGCCGCTGCCAGTCAGAAAAGATGTCAAAGATCCAACCCGGAATCGGCATTTTCTTGTGGGCCGTTGAGTAATGGCTCCCTTCCCCAAAATGTTTGGGCAGTTTGGCTCGGGTCAGCTTCTGGTCAAATACATCACCCGCCACAGGAATACCGCCGGTCGCTAAAATTTCATGCCCTTTGCCACCCGGCTCTAGCCGCATAATCGTAATGTCGAGCGTACCACCACCGAAGTCAAACACCAGGACGTTTTCAGTTTTGTCAATCGTTTGAGCATAGTCATAGGCGGCCGCTACCGGCTCATATTGGAACCAAACCTCTTCGTATCCGGCCCGTATCGCAGCATCTAGCAGCCGGTTTTGAGCCAGTTGATCCGCCTCCGGTTCGAATGCAAAGCGGACCGGCCGGCCGAGCACGACGCTTTTGAGCTCCCGTCCCAGCTGTTGTTCTGCTCGGGTTTTGGTCACGCTCATATATAGCGAAATAATATCTTCTAGCGGATAGTAGAACTGCCCGATAATTGTGCCTAAATAAGATTCGTCTCGCAGACCAGATTTAATCGAGAGAAACAGGCGGCCGGGTGAGAGGACGTCGACAAAGACATAAACGTCCTGCACATAGTACATATCCTCTGCCCGAACCTCGATTTCACCGACCCAAACCCGCTCCATGCGTACCTCACGGCCGGTATTTTGCCCCGTGTAGGTTTCGATCGCATCGCGGCCGATGTGAATGTACTGGTCATTGGTGATGTAGATGGCTGTCCGGGCCACTTTGTCGTTGGCTGCGGCCGGGTCTATCGGTAATATCTCCAGCCCCCCATCAGCCAGCGGGATGGCGATACCGGAGTTGGTCGTCCCAAAGTCCATGCCGATAATGCCAGAAGCGTGAAATTTTTGATCTGTAGTCATCATTTAATTGTAGCTCGTGATCCTGTTGATTGCCCATGGTCAACCAGACCGTTGCTTTCTGGATGGCGCTCGCAGCGCAAAAAATCATATGGGCAAGACGGAGCGGATATCGGATAATGGACAATGTCATGCCACACGAATTGATTCTTTATATTTCGGCCGCCAGTGACCTGCTGGCCGAACGCGACCTCATCAATCGAGCGATCGCCGAAATACCGGCCGATATGCGTTGGAACATAGTCCAATCTCCCTTGCAAGCGGGCGAAGTGGATGCCTTGGCGATTCAGAACGCCTTTACCCACCTGTTAATTTTAGGTGGGGATATCCGTGCACCGATCGGCCATGAATACCAAATTGCAAAACAGGTTGGCCGACCTCCTTTATGCTTACTCAAACGCGGGGTCAACCGCACGGCGGCGGCCGTTGATTTTCAAAGATTTGTAGCCCTCGATACCCAGTGGCAGCCGATATCTGATCCGGCCAATTTACGTCGGTTTGTTTTAGAGAAAATAGGGGCAAAGCTGCTAAAACAAACGGCGCATATCGGATTAACCGCCACAGAATACGATCAGGTTTCAGCTTGGCTTGATGAGATGGGTAAAGAGGACGAAGATCTGCAGGTTGTTGATAGGCATCCTAAACTGGGTGAAAACAGCATTATTTTGTCAGAAAGCAGACTGGAGCCAGAAGGAGCGCAACTGCTGACCGATGTAGAGTTTAAACCTAATAACCTAAACCCCTAGATTACGCTGATTTACACTTTTACCTGAATGACATAGCCTTTTTTTGCCACTTGCCACTTGCCACTTGCCACTTGCCACTTGCCACTTGCCACTTGCCA
>JAHDEB010000059.1:13164-30354 GCA_020629055.1 Chloroflexota bacterium | reverse complement strand
TTGCCAAAATAGCTCAAAACGGGGTTAAATCCTCCATCTTTTGAGCTATTTTTAGTTTGGTTTCAAAGTCACAAAAGTTAGCCAGAATGTATGGTTGCAACATTATGGAAAGTGATGCTATAATTTTCGCAGAATTACATAATGTTTCAGAAGGTGATTAATCCACCCCCTCGAATCTTTTTTGATTAATCCACAAGCAGAGAGGATGCAGATCAGAAGCCGATTCCCCCGGACCAACACCCTGAAAAGTCAATATACTGAGCGCTACGGTTAATCTATCCCCAATTTGGGGTGTTTTTACGTTAGGCTTCGGCTGCAGGTGACTCGTATATGGAGCAAGACGATGCAAACACATCTCAATCGGTTTCTCGAATCTATCGAGCAACAAAATCGCTATTCTCAGAATACGATTTCAGCGTATAAAAACGATCTAGGTCAATTTTACAACTTCGTCATCGATTCTACCCCTGCGAGCACATGGGCGGATATCAGCGCGAAGGACATCGATGTTTACATTCAAGATCTACAAAGTAAATCATATGCCTCATCGACCATTGCCCGGAAAATCGCGGCCGTCAAATCATTTTTTGCAGATCTACAAGATCAAAAAGTTACAACCAAGAACCCGACGCTAAAAGTTGAATCCCCCAGGGTTCAAAAGCGCACCCCACAGCCGTTAACCCTAGAAGAAGTTGACCGCTTGTTAAAAGCCCCACGAAACAAATCGACGCCTAAAAACCTTCGAGATGCTGCTCTGTTGAGCGTGTTGTACTCGACCGGTATGCGCGTGTCTGAAATTGTTTCGCTCAAGTTCAACGAGCTTGATATGTCAAAAGGGGTTTTGCATTGCGACAATTCTGATGGGCAAACGCGTGATCTACCATTAGAAGAAGAAACGATGATGTTGCTTCAGAAATATATTGATCGCGGCCGCCCGGGGTTAACGCGCCAGTCAGAGCAAGAATATCTGTTTTTGAACCATAGGGGCCAACCGCTCACCCGTCAGGGACTTTGGCTGATCATCAAGTCGTACGCGAAAGAAGCTGGCTTGACCACCCCTGTTACCCCTCACACGCTGCGACACAGCTTTGCGTCCCATAAAATTGGTGAGGGAACCAATCTACAAGAAGTACAGCAACTTCTTGGGCATGCGAATATCTCAACAACCCAGATTTACGCGCAACGCAATAAGAAATAGTCGAAAATCACCCGAACTTTTCGAGCCGGAGCATGGTAACCGCTCCGGCTTTTTGTTTTCTACAATTATTTACCATCTCATACCGGCCGGAGCTAAAACATTTAATTGTTTTCACAATCGGTCCGAACAAAATTATGACCATGACAGACATCCCCACAAACGAAGAATACACCCTCGCGGCGGAAGCGATTCGCCAGCGTACCGCCCATCAGCCTAAAATCGCTCTTGTTCTAGGCTCAGGATTAAGTGAATTGGCAGACGCGGTTGAAAACCCTGACGTCATCCAATCAAGCGACATTCCCGGTTGGCCAGGCTCTTCGGTTGTAGGGCATCAAGGCAAACTTGTTTTTGGTCAATTGAACGGAACCTCGGTTTTGGTCATGCAAGGGCGAACACACTTTTATGAAGGTGCCTCGCTGCAACGCATTACGCTACCGGTCCGGGTGATGCATTTATTAGGGATTGAAATTCTAATTGTCACCAACGCTGCGGGCGGCATCAATCAAACCTTTACTGAGGGTGATTTAATGCTGATTGAAGATCACATCAATTTTCCCGGTATGGCGGGCCATAATCCATTATTGGGTGCAAATCTAGAGCAATTTGGCCCTCGCTTTCCAGACATGACCCATGGTTATGATCCTGATTTACGCGCTTTAGCGGTCAAAACGGCCGAAGACAACGATGTTACGCTACAAGAAGGGGTCTACGCCTGTGTAAGTGGACCCACCTTTGAAACTCCGGCCGAATTGCGATTCTTAAACGGAATTGGCGCAGACGCAGTGGGCATGTCTACCGCCCACTCTGTGATTGTGGCCAACCATTGCGGCATGCGCGTTTTAGGGATATCAACGATTACCAACATGGCCAACATTGACCCACAAGAAGAAGATTTCACCAATCATGAAGAAGTTTTAGAGATTGGAAAACTGGTCGTGCCGAAACTGGCCAAATTGTTAAGACAAATCGTTAAAAGCTTGTAGCCGTTTTGTCTCAAACCGGTCTCCATCTGTAAAAAGGGGTTTGTTAAAAACCGGCTGTTAAAGCTGATTTTTAATAAACCCCTTTTCTAATTTCTCTTTTACCCTATCTAAAATACAATCAAGGCGATGGAAGGAATATATGTTTTTCTCCTGCGATGGGATATCCCCATCCTTTTTATCGCAACAATCAGCCTCATTGTTGGCCTGGTTAAGCTATTGCAAGCTCGATCGCTTATGCGCCGCGCTATGTTTTCGCTTGAAAGGGACTACGGCCGTGAAACGCGTCAAAATGGATCGGCTCTTGTTATTTTCGCCGTGTGTACCATCGGCCTGCTTTGGTACATCAATCAAATCGTCGCCCCAACTTTGCCAGATGACCTCTTGTTTCTACCAACCCCTACGTTGGACCCATTAAAAACACCCTTTGCCTCGCCGTCGCCCGAAGCACCTCCAACCGAAATAATTGAACGTATTAATCGCGGTGCCGCAGAATTAGTCGCGACAGCTACATTAAACCCAACCGTTTCTGGTATCGAACCTGAGGAGCTATTTGAAGAACCGCCACGCCCCCCTACACGTGAACCCGTTGATGTTTTTATTCCTGATGGTGGCGGTTGTACGCCAGCGGTAAACATCAGCAGCCCACGCCCAGAATCTGTGCAAACAGGTACCACAAACTTTATCGGCACAGCAACAGATCCCCGATTTGCCTTCTACGGGTTGGAGTTAAACGGGCCGGGCACCGGTAACAGCTGGGTGAATATGTTGGATAGCGGCAATTTTAATACGGTGGAAAATGACATTCTCGGTTCGGCCGACCTCAGTCAACTAGAGCAGGGAAATTACAACGTACGCTTATCGATTTTCGACACCGATGTCGAAGTGATCGGCCGGTGCCAAATTTCGATTGTAATCGGCATCGCCGAGCCTACTTTGGAGTCTGAATCAGAAACAGATTCTTAAGCATTCTCTTCTACCGCTTTCAGGGCTGTGACCATCAAACCGGAAAGTACTATGCCTACTTCGACACCTTTTGGTACCTGCGCTTCATAAAAACGGCCTAATCCACCAAGAGGTACTATCCAAATCGGAGCCATTCCCCCATTACACTTTGATTCAAGTTGGCAACAGCCCTATGCACACCTGCTGGTCCGACTGAAAACGTTTCAAATCGCAAAAGACATTTAATTCACCCGGGGGGGTGATCTATGCAAAATTACCGTCATTATTCATGGATATTGACCGCTTTCTTACTGTGCGTCGTTGCCGTTACAGCACATGGCACGTATTCACCGGTCTCTGCCGCAAAAACTGAAAACGTTTCGACTGTCACATCGTCACAAGCTGATGCATTACGCTCGGCCGTTGCCGAGGCTGGACTCCTACGAGTTATCGTCCAGTTAGATCTAACTGTTGAAACAGAAGGTAACCTACGAAGCCCCCAAGAGCGACAAACCCAACGACGCATGATTCAATCCGCCCAAAACCAGCTTCGGTCAGAGACTGAGCGGTTGACGGGTGTTTCTTTTTTGACTGAATTCGAAACGTTACCAATGGCGGTTCTCGAGGTTGATACGGCCGGGTTAGCCGCCTTAGAAGCACGAGATGACATTGTCGCTATCGTTGAAGACGAGCTGTCAGAAACAAACTTAGACAGCGCCTTACCGATTATTGGCAGCCCCACTTTTAATGCGGCTGGTTTTAAAGGCAGCGGGAATGTAGTCGCGGTTTTAGACACCGGAGTCGATGTGGAACATGTCGCGTTTACAACCGGCCGGAATCGGATCGTGGCTGAAGGGTGCTTTTCAACAGAATCAAACACCTATGGTGGTGTTCATTCGGTGTGCCCGAATGGGGTCAGTGAGTCAACTGTTGCAGGATCGGCCGACGATTGTATCGACGAAGTCAAAGCGCTCGGAATTACAGGCGGTGTTATCGATTGCAAACATGGAACACACGTTGCTGGCATCATCGGTGCGAACGACGGGTCGAACATGGTCGGTGTAGCCCCTGACGTTGACCTTATCCCGGTTCAAGTATTCTCAGCGTTCGATGCGTATGGGCGCATGCTTTCATTTACCTCCGACCAAATTAAAGGGTTAGAGTACGTGCTTACATTGACTGAAGAGTTCAATATCGTGGCCGTCAATATGAGCCTTGGCGGAAATTACAATGACTCAAGCTGCGATTATGATGCCAGGCGACAGGCGATTGTCAATTTACAATCTGTAGGGGTCGCGACGATCATCGCATCTGGCAACGAAGGGTACAAAGATGGTGTTGGCAAGCCCGGCTGTATCAGCGAGGCGATCACTGTAGGGTCATCAAATAACAATGACACCGTCTCCTCTTTTTCAAATATTTCAGAACAAATTGACCTTCTCGCCCCAGGCAGCAGCATTACCTCAACCTTCCCCGGCAACGGACAAGGAAATATGAGCGGCACCTCGATGGCGGCCCCGATGGTGGCTGGCGCATGGGCCTTGATATCAGAAAGCAACCCAAATTGGTCTATCAATGAGAAGTTGTTGATGCTGCAAAACAGTGGCCAAGAAGTGGATGACCAGCGAGGGTCCGGTACTGTAACCGGTATGCGTCGGGTCGATTTGGCCAATGCCTTAGGGCAACTTGAGGGCAGCTTAAATATCTCAATTGATGCAAACGACCTATTTTTTGCGAATCAATCCGAAACGATTGCAGTCGTCGTCTCTAATTTCTCAGATATTGCAGCCAATGACATCATTGTTTCAGCTACATTTCCGGCCGGGCTTTATCCCCTTGATGGTTCGATTTCTGGCAATGGCACCCGTGAAGAACAAACGATTTTCTGGAAAAATCTATCCCTCGATGCCGATGAAAGCACCACACTAACATTGAATGTCGCAGGCGAAACCAGTGATCCCTTGGTTATCAACGCAACAGCAGAAGCGATAGGATCAACCAAAAAATCGGTCGAAGATAACCATACGATCACAATTAAACCGATAGCCGCCTGTAATGTTTATGAAAACTTTGAAGCAGATTGGACTCCCAGTAGTACAGGCTGGGAGCATTCGGGACAGCCTGATGGACAGATGCGAATCACAGATCAGTTCCAAGCTAGCGGCACGCACAGCATTATTTTAGAAGACGCCAGCATCAATGGCATTTTAAACAGCTCCGCCATCGTTATCCCCTTCGATACCAGCAACTCTCACATGCAGCTGCTAGACTTTTACTGGCAAGGCCACGGCTATTATTCAACCTATAAAGATACCGGTCTTTATGCTAGTACCGATCGGGGGAAAAGTTGGTTCAAAATCAAGACGCCTGTCGCCGATAAAGCATGGCATCATATTCAGATCGATTTAGCACAAGCCGCAACCGCGGCCGGCAAAACAATCAATGACTCTATTTTTATAAAATTCCAATTTATGGGTGACGGGCCGATAGAGCCAAATAATTTAGCCATCAGCTCCGGTTTAATCATTGATGAACTACAAATGAATTGTGGTGCACCGCTAACATGGGATGGTGGTGGAAATTCGGCCGCATGGTCAAACCATCTAAATTGGTCCCCCGACATTGTGCCAAACGGAAACAACATCATCTTTGACGCAAATAGCCCCTTAGAGAGTGAAATCGATACAGCCTTTACGCACTCGATTGGAGACCTCATCCTTGAGAGAGGTTGGGAAGGCACATTGACCCAATCTGCAGAGTTAAACATAGCGGGTAACTTTACCCAACAAGGTGGTTTGCTTGTCTTAAGCCCAACAGCCCCCTTCTATGTGGAAGGCGATGTCATCTTATCAGATGGTGCTTTGCGGCAGAAGAAATTGCTCACCAACATCAACACGACCTTTATGGCGATAACAAACTCCGCCGCTGATGACGTAAAATATGCCGGATATCAAACAGTTACCTCCGATATTCCCGAAGGGTCGGATGAAGTAACAGTTACCATTGCTGGCCCTATTTGGGGCGAAACGGTTTGCAGTGGTATCGGGTCGACCGAGATTGCCGACATCAACCGCTGCTTCGACATCAGCTCTAACAGCGGTGTATCGCTCACAACACGCATTTGGCTAGATTCGGCCGAAATTAACAGCGGTAATGACAAAGTAATCGAAATTTTAAGCGGCCTTGACTCAACCCGCGACGCGGACTCCCTTCATACAATCACCAATGAAGACGAGGTAATCGGTGTCTATGCCTTTACCGATGGATCTTGGTCAGACATCAATGGATATCGTCTGGGTGCAGAAGGGGATCAAATGTATGTTGAGGTTGATCTGGCTGAACCTGTCCCGGTTGTTGCGCAGCGCATGTCCCGAACACCAACGGCCGTAACACTTTCGTCTATCTCTTCTTCAAACGCGTTATTAAACCTAACCGCATCCGGCCCCACCCTATTGACAGGCATTCTGCTCATGGTGATTACGTTAACCGTAGGCTATATCCATATTCGTAAAGAAGACTTCGCTTAAGCTCTTGCAGCTAAACACGGCTAGCCCGCCCAGTAAACAAAAAAAGGATACTCACGACGGTGAGTATCCTTTTGCGTTTAAAAACTAAGCTTGATCTTTACAGACGTTACAGAAGGAAAGAAAAAGGTAGAATCATTCCTGATTGCAGATTGAGTGCTTCAGGATTAACAGCCACCACGACGGCTAAAATAAACAAGCAGCAAATACAAAGCAGCAGGAGAACCAACGTGCTTGCGGCGATCATCCACTGGCGCTGGGTCCAGTTTGACCAAGGCATTCCACCATTGTCACCGCCACTGGCAGCGTCCGAATCGCCCCCCATTATATTGCCCAAAAAGCCTTTCTTTTCGCCATCAGTTCCACTTTGCTGTTGACTGCGCCCCTGTCCACCAGCTTGTTGCTGGTATGCTTGGCGGGCCTGATCGACCGGGCCGCCAGATTGTAACGGCTCAGGGACAATCTTCTTTTGAAGCGGAGGTGGTGATGAGGGTTGCGGAGGAGGTGCGGCAAAATTTTGTTCTTGTGCCGGCGGTGGGTTATAAGGTGGGGGTTCGTTGAAAGAGGATGGTGGTGTTGCCGGCTGTCCAAAGACAGGCGGCGGTTCTGCTGGAGGAGCTCCAGCAGACGGCGGTGATGAAGGTGGCACTGCCGCAGAGCCCATAGGCGAGTCTGGGGGACCAGCGAAAGTAGAAACAATTTCTGTATTTGTTTCTACTTCTTGGTGCAACAAAGTCACGTTACTACCTAGTTGGATAATTTGACCGTTCGCTAAACGAACCGGCTCTCCACCCAAACGCTGACCATCAATAAATGTACCGTTGGTGCTTCCTAAATCTTGCAGATAATAGGAGCGATCCAAAATTAGTCGGCAGTGATTACGAGAAACTTCAGGGTCATTGATAATAATATCTGCCGTTGAATCACGGCCGATAATAACTGTTTGAGATTTGAGTTCAAAGGTTTCACCAGCCCTTGGACCGCGACGCACAACCAATTGATATTGAGGCATTTGGTTTACTACTCCTTGGAAATTAGGAAAATACTTTTAGGTATCGGATTATAAAGAATGAATAGATCGGAGAATGATTTTTAATTGGGGGCTGTAGTATGGCAAAACTTTAGCTATAACTTTTAAGCTGTGTACACCTATCAAAACTTCCGACTCAAAACAGTTTTGCTTTGTTGAAGTTCATCATACTGACGACTGCTTTTCGATTTTGCACGCGGACAGCTGCAATTAGGAAAAAACACCAATGTCTCGTCTGCGATAAAATAATTGAACTAACTTTGGAAAGAATGTAACAGAAGCTTTTCCGTCACAATACGTTAATTTTAGCTCTCAACCTGTATTTTGGCTTAAAACTACGTTTGCATCAATTCAATTTATGTTCTTTTACCGTCAGCACTATGAACAATTTCCTGAATTTTTACGCTCTAGAGCTCTCTCGAGAGAAAAGGAATCATCTGAATCAGGTTCTTAGCCTCTTGTATACCCAAGAAATTTGCGAGTAGCAAGTAAAATAATAAACCAATAGTACCGGGAATTACGACAGGAACCAGTCGGCTAACCAGATTTTCCCCTGTTATCCACAGATCAAAATAATACCATAGTCCCCAGGAGAGGACACCAGTTAACACAGCAGCTATCAGAGAGCTAAAAAACAGCTTGCTCACACCGTGTCCGCGCAGGCCGTCTAAATTGATTTGTAGCAAGACGACCATAATCAGAGTGTGCACAATTATTTTTCCGGCATTGGCCGCCATTAACCCAGGCAAACCGTACCATCCGGTTAAAACAGATGCGGTAATCACATAGAAAATTACGCTAGCCAAACCGACAAGCGCCGGCCGTAATGTGTCTTTACGAGCATAAGATGCAAAAATCAACATCAAGTCGATTCCTGCAAATGGGAGCCCGATCAGATCGATACGCAGGATTCTAGTGGTCATCATTGTATCGGCCGCTAAAAACTCACCACGTTGAAATAGAAGGGCGATGATTGCTGGTGCTAAAGCAAATAGGCCGGCGGCCGCAGGGAAGATCAGCGCGATCACCAAGCGTAGCCCATCGGCCAAGGTGCGCTTGAATTCAACAAGTGATTGATTGGCCTGCTGAGAGAGCGTGGGCAAAATGGCGGTTGAGAGCGCCACAACGACCAAACCGATCGGCAACTGATACAACGTCGTTGAAATCTTCATCAAGGTCACAGACTCATCCCCAGTTCCGTTGGCCAGGTTGATGCCAAACAATAAGCTGAATTGATTGACGAACAGCCCGAATAAAATCGGTGCATAAAGTCGCATGATGCGTTGCACAATCGGATGACGCCAATCTAGCCTGAATCGGAGCTTGGCATCAGACAAGCCTGGCACTTGAAGAACGATCATTAAAAATGAGCCGACGAGCATGCCCCACGCCAGTGAGTTGACATTGGTCGGAAACAAGACTGCAGACAAAATAATCGCTGCGTTGAACAGCGATATCGTAAAAGCGGGCCAAGTAAAGCGTTCAAGTGAGTTAAGTGCGGCCGTCATGATGCTAGAAACGCTCAGGAACAGCATCGCGGGAGCGGTAATTCGCATCAAATTAACTGTTAGTTGGAAAAGTGCAGGGTCGGTAAATTTGTTAGCACCAATGAGTCTAGCCACAAACGGGGTAAAAATTTCGACAACGATCACAAACGCGATCATGATGACGGTCACGATGCTAAATGTGATACTGACGGCCGACCACAGTTCATCTCGCTGTTTTTTAGCCACATATTCGCTAAAAATCGGCACCAATGATGAGCTAACCATCTCACCGCCAGCGATAAGCTGGTACAGTGTTTGTGGCATTTCGGCCGCTAAGTTAAATGCACTAAGGGTGCCTGTAGCGCCGAAAAATGCAACCTTCGTCGCTTCTCGGACTAGTCCCAGCAGCCGCTGGATGATATTGGCAACAGCCAATAAGGAGGCGGCACCCAGTAATTTTCGATTTTGACTTAAAGGGGTTTGTTCAGCAGGTTCGGGGGCTTGAGGTTCTTCTTGCTCTAAATTAGTGGTCATGCAGAAAGGATTCTAGCTGGTGAAGACCCTAACACGCAAGAATGGTTAAACTACGTTCTACCTTCGGTAGATAGATGTTGGCAGATAGATGCTAGATGTTAGTAAAGGTGGAACCCAACTAACATCTAACATCCAATATCTAGCATCTATTTTTAAACGTCACAATTTCCGGCCATACAAGCAAGCTCTTGTGCAGCGGTCGTGAGGTCTTTTTCTTCATACCGATAGATCTTCGAGAAATCTATTTCAGGGAATTCAGCCGCTTTGCGTTCGTATTCTTCCTGAGAAATCTCCATGTATGGCATTTGATCATACTGTGCATCAAATGCGGGCAAGAATGCCATACCACCGATTTTCTCCTGGTTGGCCCAGATCCACGCAATAATGTCGAGAACTTCGTTTTCATTATAGGTAATCGTGACGGACGGGTTGTGTTCAGTGTAGTGAACCTTATTTTGCAACCAGTATTCGCATTGCTGTACGGCGGTCCGATCGTTACGCGTGCTTGCACCTTCGGGTGACTTCACTGGGAAGTGAGCGACCCAAGTGGTAGCATTTTCAACCGTTTGACCATTTTCAGGGTCCAATGGCACACCGGTGTCCTGCATTACTTTTAGGATTGGCGTGTGTGCACCGACACGTACGTTGCGGATGTAGTAAGGGGCCCAACGTGCATGCAAACCGGAAGAGCTATTGAGAAGCTGTGAGCTGTTGCCCGATGGTTTAACGGCCGTCACGCTAACCGATTGGTTGATGCCTAGTTTTTGCGAATAGATCCGATTGGTTTCTACCGCTACATAACGAAGACGAGACTGGACATCTGCATCTTGACAAACCGGGCTGTCCATTTGACCATTTAGGTCAACGCCCAACAACCGCTCTTCTTCACAATTTTCTTTCCAGATGGGACGTAGCCCAGGGAAATGGGTTGCACATGATTGCAACGTACCCAAAATCGTGGCGAGCTCAACTTTGTCGCGTAATGTTTCAAATGTGTCATCGGCACGGGCAACAGCGCTGGTTAAGTTGCAGAATTGATATGGGCGCAAAATAATCTCACCGCAAGGATTTGTACCAAAATCACGTTCTTTACGACGCTCTGGACGATTGCCTACAGCTGCACGACGATTAAAGATGCCTGGTTCACCACGGCCGCTTTCAACCATATCTAGTACAAAACGGGTGATTTCTTGTTGGCTCAGATCACGATCTGGCCAGACGGCAGAGTTGTTGGCATTCCAACGTTGGCTATTGCTTACCCAGAAGTCACCATCTTTACAGTGGCGCATCTCCAAGTCATCATAATCGAACAACGCAATCATAGCGGTACGACGAACACCGCCTGATACTGCGGCGCCACCCACGGCACACATAATGTCATGGCCGTCGATCGGGTGCATAAAGCTACCTTGACGATTCAAGATACGTTCACGGGCGAAGCTGAGCATGTAGCGCAATGGTTCTGGACCAGATGCCCGGCCGCCCTTAATTTTTAGAGGTTCACCTGCTGGGCGCACCAACGAGAAGTCGAAGTCAACGTCTTGCCCATTGAACCAAGTTTGTAGCCCAAAGCGTAGGGCTTCTGCCCATCCTTCAGAGGTGTCTGCTACGACATGGTTTGGCAATTTTTCGCCAGATTGTCGTTTGATGCGGGGCATTTTTTCAACATATTGACGTTCAACAGAATATCCAACACCGCAGCCGCTCATTGAAATGATCAAGGCTTCTACAAAAGAGTCCAAGGTGTCAACAGGTAGGTATGAACAGTTGTAAATAGCGATATTGTTGCGCCGAGCAGCAGGTCCAGCCATTGCCAAAAGACGCATTGAAGGCATGACCTTCATGTCTAAAATGCCTTGGCGGACACGCTCGTAATCTTTATTTGAAAGTTTATTGTTTGATATTTCGCGGAGGAAATCTACAGCTCGATCAACCGTCTCAATCCAAGTTTCACGGCGCCCTAAATCGTAGTTAAAGCGTGAGTACTTATCGTAAAATTGGAACTTTTGCAGTTGAGTCGGAAAATATTTCGCAGATTCTGCAAAAGCGTCTTTAACTTCTGCTGGTACCGGCCGGTGTGCGCGAATCTTCGCTTTTTCAGCCCGATACAAAATGTAAGCTTTTGCGGCTTCGTATTCGCCATTGGCCTGCAAAACCATCTCGACGATATCTTGCACTTCTTCTACTGGGGGTACGTCGTACTTTGCGGCCACAACATTAGCAGCTTGTAATGAAAGTTCGTTGACGGATACAACTGGGGTTCGGTCGATGCTGGCGAAACATTTGGAAATAGCATTTTCGATAAACTCGATATCAAATTCAACGATCCGGCCGTCTCTTTTGATAATTTGTTTAGGCATTTTTATGGGCTTAGCTGGTGCCGATTTTCCATTTGTGTGTCCGTTGCTATTGGTTGATGTGGCTTCAATCATCATACCTCCTCTGAATATTGATTACTAAAAAATTGGTTCATTCTTTTTGACAATGATTAAGGGTCACCGTTTTAACACGTTCTAACCATTTAAAATCGCTCACAAAGCGGGGCTAAGCAGATGATATTTATTTGGTTTGTATCTCAAAGATTACCGTCGTCTATTTTCTTTTTGAGTTCGTTTGTCGCATAGAACATCATGCACGAGCTATAACGAGATCAAAGTGTGTTACTTATTTTGCTAGACGATGAATCACCCTTTCTATTAATAAAAAGATTTAAAAACGATTGCACGGTAAACCATTCAACCGATATTTTCGTGTTGGCATTCGGTTCTGCTGAATGCGTTTTGGTGTGCTAGTTCCCTGATGCAAGCAGTCGATTGATTTCGTCTCTGACTGCTTCTAGATCATCCAGTCTTAGATAAACTGTCGCAAAGCGGATATAGGCCACCTGATCTAATTCCTTAAGTTTGCTAATCGTTATATCTCCAACTGTTCGGCTTGTTACCTCTTGCTTACCTAACTTCTGTAAGTCCGATTCAACGTCATTGACAATTCTATCAATGTCGGCCGCTGTAACGGGTCGTTTTTCACAGGCTACCCGTAAACCCGACGCTAGTTTGTCTTGCGAAAACTCTTCGCGAAGCCCTCCCCTTTTTATGATAAGGGGTGTTGCAACCAAAACACGTTCGTGACTGCTAAAACGCTGATTACAATCGCTACATACCCTACGGCGGCGAATACCACCTCTTGAATCATGAGATGTATCTATTACTCTCGATTTTCCGTGTCCACAGTAAGGGCAGTTCATAGTGAGCGGGGTCTTTTCCTAGTGTTCTGTTATCCGTATATATAGGACCTTGGAAAACCTTGGTTCCATATATGGGGGATAACGCTTGAGGATTATAGCAGTCGCATACCCTAGGGTAAAGGCGAATTTTCTTAAAATATTAATTGTTGCATAAGCTCAACAGTCTACCAGAGGTAAAGCGGTAAATTGTTGACATAATAAATACATTTCGACGCTTGTTATACGAATTTTTCACCCTTTTTTAGGGCTGAATCAGGAATTCTACACTTAGGCAAAAACCGATATTTACCCCAAAATGTAGGGGGTAAATATAATAAGCATCAATATATTGGGGTAGACATTGCAGAACAAATGGTCAGCAAGCGGTGGCCAAACGACTCCCTCGATGCACAAAAAATCAGGTCCGGCCGCGAGCGAATAGATTTCGAATGATATCTAGGGGAGTATAGAGTCGAAAATCTGCAAATTCCCCTGCATCAAAGTAGATGCCACGGCATGATGGGCAAGATTCATACCAAATATGATTTTGATTATTAACAACCAGTCGGGTCATCTCAATATGCCCTTCACAGCGCGGGCAAGATACATAAGGCATGCTGTTTAAACGTCTAGCTAAATCGGCCGGTGGTTTCTCACCCTCTATTGCTTGCGAACCACGCATCTCCTTTAGTTTGGCCTCTTCATGAAAGTCAAACCATATACCGCTGCAGCCGGTACAACGATCAACAGTTACGCCACCATATGTGACCTGAGCCATCGGATGATTGCATTTAGGGCAATCTAAAAAAGGTTCATAGGGGTTTGTGGGGTCAGTCATAGTTGATGAAGCAGGCTGCCTAACTCCAAATCAAAAGCTCGGCCGGATTCTGTGCATAGACCGGCCGAGCTTCTCTTATATTTACTACCAAGCCCCATCCGCATGCATCTTTCGCAGAACTTTTTTGTCCAGTTTCCCGGTACTTGTTTTAGGCAGTTCGTCAACAGATACATAGTTGTCTGGAAGCCAGAACTTCGCAAACCCTTCAGCGGTCAGGTATTGGTTTAAAGCATCCATATCAACCGATGCGCCGTCTTTTGGCGTAATCGCCGCCCACGGCCGTTCGGCCCAACGTGCGTCTGGTACGGCAAAAACAGCCGCTTCCATGACATCTTCGTGACCGATAAGCGCGTTTTCCAGATCGACAGAAGAGATCCATTCACCACCTGATTTCACTAAATCCTTCGTCCGGTCGGTGATTCGCATATAGCCATCGGGGGACATTGTCGCCACATCGCCGGTACGGAACCAACCATCGGCCGTAAAGTGATCGGCCGATTTATCGAGTTTGTAGTACTGTTTTGAAACCCAAAAACCCCGGACCTGCAATTCTCCCATTTGCTCGCCGTCCCACGGCAACTCGTTCCCTTCCTCATCACAAATCCGCATATCAACCCCAGAAACCGGGTAACCTTGCGTCGCTTTAACATCCCATTTTTCTTCAGTGGAAAGATCAGCGTGATGGCTCATCAACGCGCTAACGGTGCCGATCGGGCTCATTTCAGTCATGCCCCAAGCATGCAAAACATCAACATTTAGCTCTGTCTCATAAGCACGGGTCAAAGCGCGCGGCATCGCACTTCCACCGACAACCAAAGCTCGGATGGTTGAAATATCCCTTGGATTATTTTTCAGTTCATGATAAAGGCCGTTCCAAATGGTTGGAACCCCGGCCGCGACTGTCACCCGGTACTTCTCTGTCATTTCAGCCAAAGGTTCTGCTTGTAAAAACTGCCCTGGCATTAAAAGATTTGCACCTGAATAAACACCGGCATATGGCAGCCCCCATGACATCGCATGGAATTGCGGCACCACAGCCAAAATCGTGTCTGTTTCGCCCAATCCCATCGCATTGGCCTGCATGACACCAAAGGTGTGCAAAAATGTCGAGCGGTGGCTATAAAGCGCCCCTTTTGGATTTCCGGTTGTGCCGCTGGTGTAACACATTGCAGACGCCATGCGTTCATCTGTGCACGCCCATTGATAGTTTTCATCACCTTGCTCGATCAGGTCTTCATAGAAATAGACATTGTCCAAACTGGTTTGAACATCTCGGTCAACGTTAAACAAAACGTGTGCTTGAACGCTGGTCGAACCGGCCGCAAGTTGTTCATAAAGCGGCAACAAAGTCCCATCTACAAAAACAACCTTGTCTTCAGCATGGTCGATAATGTAGCTCAACTGCTCTCCATTTAAGCGAATGTTTAAGGTATGACAAACGGCCGCTGCGCCAGGGATCGCAAAATACAGCTCCAAATGCTGATAGTTGTTCCATGCAAAGGTCCCGACTCGATCGCCCGGTTTAACACCCAACACAGACTCTAATGCGCTGGAAAGGCGGCGGATACGTTTCGCCATCTCACCATAGGTCAATTCATGAAACGAGCCATCAGGCAGTTTGGTGATAACCTTCTTGTTAGGGTGTAAACGTGCAGCGTGTTCTATAATTTTGTCCAGCGTGAGCTGGTAATCCATCATTAAGCCTTCAAGCATGGGAATTCCTCTTTATTCTTACGACTTTCGCTCGATAGCAATTCAAGCCCTCCCCTGGCCCCTTCGGGGGAGGTTAGGAGGGAGTGAAGCGAAAGTCCTAATTCTAATTAATATCATGCCAAATCTGGGACATACAATCTTGATTAGGCATAAGCATAAAACTCAACCGATTTCCCAAGGCGGCCATTAACTTCTACAGTTAACAACAACCGAGGTTCTTATTTTTTACACGAAAATAAAATTTATGCACCCTTTAAGCTGTTGGCATTCCCAAAGTCGAACAAAACAGCCCCAATAGCAAGCTCTCTTATAAATGCTCAGTGATCCAGATGCAAAACCCTCAAATTGCATCGATACTCTTTGTTTGTGAACATCCCAACAAAAAATATGCCCACATCATTTCAATATCATATAGGTTGATTATGAAAGTATCTCAGTCTCTAACTAATAATCCCTTTCTCGGCTCATAGAGACTAAAACAAGCAAAACGATAGAAATAATCGCAAGCAAGATGGCCGTAATCGGAGAATCTACCGGGTATCCTAACTCAGAACCCAAAACGAGTATCAAAATGCCTGCAAAGGTCCCACAAATCGTACCTATGACAAAGCCGCTCAAAGCCAATTTGTAATTTGAAATGACGGCTCCAATAATCATTAGTCCAAGGGTCCAACTTACAATGCGAATCACTGATTCAAACACTTCAGACCGAAAAGCAACGGAACTAGAGAAAAATGTTTCCCATTCTTGCCCTCCTAGCGATCTGATGATATCCCCTTCTAAATAGATGCCGAGCACCAACCCGATAAGCGCCGTTACAGTCATTGGAACCAATCCAAAGGAATTACGCTCCATAATGGTCCAGATTAAGGTGCCTAGTACAGCGCCCGTTAATGCGCCAAGAAAAAATCCATCTTGTACCAATTGCCAAATAAAAGAAAGGGAGGGAATTTGATTTAATATTTCTGTCATAGATAAATTTCTCCAAATATATTTCTCGGATTATGTTAGGCTCAGGAAAACAAACTTAAATGATTTGCTCGATCCATTTGCGACCCGATTCAAACACTTAATCAATCATCCATTCATGGCAGCCTCTGTATGCCTATAGAAGCCTACCATACTCTATTCGATTTTAATAAGCACGAATTTTACGCAATATTTTTTAATTTTCCCCAATCTCTAAAAATACGTAATTTCACTAATTTTTCAAGATAGGCTTCTTGCTTTATAATCATTTCGTAGTATCCAAAGATTCACGGGGGATCACTCGCAATTTGAATAAACTAAAATCAGGAGTAAATAGGATCTAATATGAGTAAACGTGACGAACTAATTACAATGTACGCAGCAGATATGAAAGAAAAAATGGGAATGTCTGCGGACATGGATCTGTTGAGAAAAGTAACCATTGGCTGTGGCCCTTCTATTTATAACAAAGACTCTTCTACCGTTTCAGGCGGCGACCCTAAAGAGTTAGAGCGCGTTAAGAAAAACTTTTTGATGAAAAAGCTTGGCATGCCAGACGGCCCGAATTTGGATGAAGGTATTGCCAAAGTCATCGAAAAATACGGAAAATCTAATCGTAGTAAATACCGCGCAGTTGTTTATTACATGTTGACAAAACATTTCGGAAAAGAATCTGTTTACGGATAAATCCGATATTTAAATTGATACAGGGCTTTCACCCTTCAAAAAGCTGTTGATATTTTCGCAGT
>JAHDEB010000059.1:0-13064 GCA_020629055.1 Chloroflexota bacterium | reverse complement strand
AAAAACCAACCCCACCGGCCGAGCTTCTTCCGGGTTTTGTAGATGCATGTCGGGCAGACGTGTTAAAAGCTGTTCAAGTGATTTCTGAGCCTCTAATCGAGCTAAATGCAGCCCCAAGCAGACATGTGGCCCTTGCGCCCAAGTAACATGAGAACGTAAATTCGGCCGCAGTGGATCAAAACTGTCCGGATTCGGAAAAGTAGCGGGGTCCCGGTTGGCGCCTGCGAGAGAAATGCGAACCAAGTCCCCTTCCAGAATATGAGCGTCGCCCAATTGCACATCTCGCGTTGTATAGCGATCGATCACACTCGCGGCCGGCTCCATGCGTAAACTCTCTTCAATGACGGCCGGGATTAGATCGAGCGAATCCACCACTTGGTTCAAGATGTCGGGGTGAGTTAACAAATGGTACATCGCATTTGCAATCATCCCTTCCGTTGTTTCGATGCCACCAAACAGCAGAACGGCCGCATTCGACACGATTTCATCATCGGTTAGACCATCGGCCATACCGGCCGCCGCTGCCAGCAAACTACTCTCGGTGTCTTTTTGCAAAGCGGGCAAAAGATTAGATTTCAAAAGCTGGAACGCCTCTTTCCCTTCAGCAGGGACCGGCTCCCCAGCGGTAACGCGTGTCACGGCATCAACAATCGTGTCGTACCAGCCCAACACATTTTCAACGGGGGTTTCTTCCATGCCCAACGCTTCGACCATCGTTTTAACAGCGATGGGGCCGCAAAAAGCACGACGCAATTCCACGTGGCCATCTTGGCAGAAACTGTCGATCAACCCATCGACATAACGGGAAACTGACCCGGTGAAACGGGACTCAACCTCTCGCTTGCGGAATGGTTTCTCGAAAGGAGCACGGTGGTGCAAATGTGTCGCCCCATCTAACGAAAGCATGCTGGGCCCCACCACTTTGCCGGTTGAAAACCCTGGATGGTCAACCGTATAGGTTTTCGCATCGCGCATAACTACAACACTTGTTTCACGATCAGTAATCAACCAGCAATCGGTTGCCGGAATCCATGAGACGGGTTCAGCCTCCCTTAGGCGATGCAACACAGGATGCAAATTGGTTTCAAGTTCAGCCGTTGTTACAGCTGCGCCGACAGGGAAATTGTTTTTATTAGATAACATCGTTTCTGTTTACAGTTGCTGATTAAGGTGGATAATATTCTTAGGAACGGGAAATAAATATCTTCAAGGGGCACTTCACCCGCCCAGCTGAACTTAATGTTCAGCAGTCAAAATGTAATTGTTACGCACCGTCATCGATTTGGACCAAACGAACCCAAGTTGCTTGCCAAACAATTACCAGAAAATAATGATGGAGACATAAATAAATGAGCAATTTTAGAATCGCAGCGGTGCAAATGAACACCCAAGATGACAAAGACAAAAATTTAGCCACAGCAGAGCGACTGATTGATGAAGCGGCTAGCTTGGGGGCCAATATGGTTGGGCTGCCTGAAATGTTTAATATTATTGGTGTGCCTGATTATTTAGAAAATGGGGCCGAAGAGATTCCCGGCCGAACATCAGAATTTCTAGCTCGTAAAGCGAAAGAGCACGGCATGTATGTGCACGGTGGCAGCATTCCCGAGATCATTAAAGAAGAAGGGAAAGTAGGAAATACAACCCTTGTCTATGATCCAAACGGGCACCTAATTTCGACCTATCGAAAAATCCATCTCTTTGATATCGACGTTAAAGATCAAGTGACGTTCAAAGAGTCTGACAAATTTGTAGATGGGAAAAAGATGGTCAACTTTGAAACGGAGCATGGAAATATGGGGCTAACGATTTGCTACGACATCCGTTTTCCGGAGCTTTACCGGGCTTTGACGCTAAACGGTGCCAAAGTGATCTTCCATCCGGCCGCTTTTACACTTTACACGGGGAAAGATCATTGGGAGACGCTTATTCGGGCACGCGCCATTGAAAATCAGGTGTACATGGTGTCTCCGGCTCAGATCGGTACCCATGGGAACGGAAACAAATGCTATGGCAGCACGATGATTGTAGACCCGTGGGGAATGGTTTTAGCCCGTGCTCCTGAGCGGGAGTGTGTTATTGTGGCTGACATCGATTATGAGGCCCAGGACAAAGTGCGTGCTCAGCTACCCTCGTTGACTCATCGCCGGCCGGACATCTACACCGGCTCATAAATTAAAATCGGTACAAGAGAAGAAAGGAGCTGTGGTAAGGTAATGGGTGTTGGCCCAATTCTGGAGGATCAAAATGCCGGACATGTTTGAAATCTATCAAAATCACGCTGATCGGTATCACGAGCTTGTTATCGCTGAGGATTTTCAAAATAATCTTGGATCTCTCCTGAGCACCTTGGTTGACTGGGATGATTTGTCCGTTCTTGAGGCTGGTGTAGGCACCGGCCGCGTTACTCAGCTTTACATCGATGCTGTTGCGGCGGCTGTATGTTGTGACCGATCTCAACACATGCTTGATTTTGCGCAGCGCCTATTAGATGACCATTCGTCTAAACTTACCTTTCGGCTCACCGACAACACAAACTTTCCCGATTTCGGCCGCTCATTTGACCTGTTTATTGAAGGTTGGAGCTTCGGCCATTCCATTATGGCTTGCGCCGACAAGGCGGAAGTACTTAAGATGGCCAACCTGTTGCTAACCAATGCCCGGAAAAATCTAGCCCACGGCAGTCCGCTTATTATCATTGAAACCATGGGGACAAACACAGATGAACCCGCTCCTCCCCAGGACAAACTCGCTTTTTTCTATGACAGTCTGAGCGAGAAGCATGATTTTACACCGCACGTCATCCAAACCGATTATCGATTCAAAACAAATAAGGAAGCCGCAGAGGTGATGGGCTTCTTCTTTGGGGATAAGATGAAACAATCAATCGTGGATCGAGGCACAACAATAATTCCGGAATGGACGGGTGTTTGGATAAAGAGAGTTTGAGAAAAAGCGGTCTGATCGATGGTGAGTGCAGCTAAAAAAGCATTAGCATCAAAACCCTGAATAGGGCATCCATAGCGCCGTATCAAGCATTTTCGCATACCGTTCTTTGTTCGGCATATCGCTGTTTAGGATATCCTGCATCACAGGCTGACGATCATAGGCGACCCGCTTATGCTCCAACTGCCAATTGCTCCCATCCCATTCCGCCAGCGCATAGGCGGCCCGCACATCCCCATCAAACGGAAAGCCGACCGCACCGATAGATTCAACCCGTTGAGAACTAACAGAGCCTTGTGAAATGTAGTGGATATGGCCATAGACGATTAGGTTTGCCCTTTCTCCAGCAAGCATCTCAACCGCTTCGTTTTCGGCCGTGGCCGACCCAAATACGCCTCCCTGTTTTATCGGATGGGGCTGCAAAACCAACACATCATTGACATCACGTGGGGTTGAATGAACAAGCAACAGGTCGTCATCGGGAGACCGGCCGTTAGGAGGTGTGATGCGAATCTTCATAGGCAATCCCTTTAAATATTCGGCAGCGTCAACGGTCAATCGATCATCATTCCAAGATTCCATATCCCCATCACGGTTTAAGGCACGAAGATCTGTATTGCCGATGATTGTGCGAATCGAGCGTTCGCGAAGGAGCGCCAAACACTCGGCCGGATGTGGCCCTTTTGTAATGACGTCCCCACCACAAATGATTTCATCTGGTCGATGTGAATCGATTTCAGCCAAAACAGCTTGAAAAGCTGGCAGATTACCGTGGATGTCTGCAAAAATCGCGATTTTCATAAAAGTGCGGGGCACTCCCCTTAAAAAACTACCTCTTCGTAACAACCTGCAGGGGAGTGCCCCGCACTTTTGGTAGGTTTTAGATTAGCCTTCTGGCACATAGTCGGCCGATTGATGGCGGAAATAGGTGTTGTACAGCTCTGCGTAATGGCCATCTTGCCCCATCAACCCATCATGGCTGCCTTGTTCAATAATTTCACCTTCACGCAGCACAATAATCCGATCCGCCTCTCGCACGGTTGATAATCGATGGGCGATTACAATCGCTGTTCGGTCCTTTAGCACCACGTCTAAACTTTCTTGGATTTGTGCTTCCGTCACCGGATCGATGCTTGCGGTCGCCTCGTCTAAAATAATGACTGATGGGTTTTCATGTAACACCCGGGCCAAAGCGACCAGTTGGCGCTGTCCCATCGACAGTGCGCTGCCTCGCTCACCTACATCAGTGTCTAACCCATTGGGCAACCCATTGACCCAATCCCCCCAGCCGATGCTTTGAGCCACTGTATCGACCTCAGAATCGGTCGCGTCAGGCCGAGAGTAGCGAATGTTGTCTCGTACCGTGCCGGAAAACAAAAATGGGGTCTGGGGCACCATGCCGATTTGTCGCCGATAATCACCCAAATCAAATGTCCGCACATCTTCTCCGTCGATCAAAAGTGTGCCGTCTTGAAATTCGTAAAAACGTGAGACCAGCTTGCCCAAACTTGACTTGCCTGCCCCGGTATGACCGACGAGAGCCACCGTTTCGCCCGCGTCGATTGTTAAATTAAACTTTTCAAGCACTTGCTCTTGTTCGGTATATCGAAAACTGACGTCCTTAAACTCGATTTCACCTTTAACCGTCTTCAACGGCCGGCTATCTGTCTGCACGACGCGCGGCTCTGAATCCATCAGGGCGAACACCCGTTCAGCGGCCGAAAGCCCCAATTGGAACTGGCTCCAGAACGAGGCGATACTGGTGAGTGGAAACCAAAAGATGCCGATCGCCTGAACAAACAAAAACCAATCCCCGATAGACACTTGGCCGTTTAACACCCGGTTCCCGCCAAAATAGACGATGATGACACTGCCGATGCCCGCGATTAGGATTAATGAAGGGAAGATTGAGCTGTAGACAAACCCTTCGCGCAAGTTAACCGAATAGGCTTTTTCATTGATCTCTTGGAATTCGTCGTAAATCGTTTGCTCTTGACGAAAGTTTTTGGCAACTGATATACCGGCTAGCGTTTCTTGCAGATGAGCGTTAACGCTCGCCCTAGCCCGCTGGTTTGTACCAGAAGCCCGTCGTGCGATGGTGCGAAACGCAAGTGCGGTTGCCCAAATAAACGGGGCGATCATCATCGCCAGCAGGGCCAATTGCCAGCTGACCACAAACAGCACGATAAGCAAGAAGCCAACCAGCAACACTTGGCTCATCAGGTTGAGCGTGAGGGTGACCACGGTTGTAAAGTCTCGGGTGTCTCCTGTGACACGGCTTACGATCTTGCCTGAGGCATGTTCGTCGTAAAACGACATATCACGGTCTAAAATCGACTCAAACACATCTTCACGCAGGTTGAGCACAACGTCGCTGACCGCCCGAGCGGTATAAGCCTGGCGCAAATAGTTAAACAGCCACGATAGCCCACCGGCCGCCAAAATGGTGACCGCCAAGATCGAAGCGGCTTGGACTGTAAAATCAGCTGCGAGTGTATCGATTGAGCGGGACAACACAATCGGCAGAACGGTGTCCATCGTCGCGTTCAGCAAAATCATGCCGGATACAAACAGCATGGTCGGCAGTTTCGGCCGGAAATACCGGCCGATGCGCCGCACCAAAGTCCGGTCATCGTATTGGCGATCATATCCTTCGGCCTGAAGGCCATCCATCACAAAGCCCATAATTTTTTAGTGGTTAGTAGCTAGTGGTTGGTGGTTAGTAGGAACTTTCTATCCACTAACCACTAATCACTAGTAGCTTCATCCTTTTTCCCAAAGATGCGTTGATACAAAACACAGCGATCTAATAATTCTTGATGGGTTCCTTGGTCTAAAATTTTCCCATCTTCAAGCACAATCACCCGATCCGCCCTACGGATTTGAGAAAGCCTGTGGGTGATTAGCAACGTGGTCCGGCCGGTCAACACTCGGTTGATGGCTGTTTGAATGCGATCTTCGGTGGCGCTATCGATGGCGCTGGTCGCATCATCTAAAATTAGAATACGCGGGTCGGTTAAAATAGCCCGGGCGATCGCCAACCGCTGTCGCTGACCACCAGACAAAGTGACCCCGCGTTCACCGACCTGTGTATGGTAGCCGTCCTTAAATTGTTCGATAAAGTCATGGGCCTGTGCTTCTTTAGCAGCCTGGACGATTTGCTCGTGGGTCACATCCCGGCCGACACCGAAGCCGATATTGGCGGCGACGTCGCGTGAAAACATGACAATGTCTTGCTCGATGGCGGAGATTTGGGTGCGCAACCCGTTTAACTGCCATTCACGCAGATCGACACCATCGATCAATATCCGGCCTTCAGTTACATCGTAGGTCCGATTTACTAGCTTGGTCAGGGTACTTTTACCGGAGCCCGTTTGCCCTACAATCGCAACCGTCTCGCCCGGATTGGCTTTAAAAGAGATGTTTTTCAGGATGAGGGTGTCGTCATAGCCGAACGAAACATTCTCGAATTCAAGCGCCCCTTCCATCGGCTCTGATCGGCCGGATTCGTTTTCATCAATGTCAGTTTCCTGCAACATCAGTTCAAGAATACGACGTGCACTGGCAAACCCCATCTCGACCAAAGCGAAGGTAAATGTGGAAATAAAAGTCGGGTAGCGCAACAAAAACAACAGGCCGATGTAGGCAACTAAATCGCCAACGCTGATGGTTCCTTGAGAGAGCATGTACGCCCCATGCAAAAAACCGATGGTGATCGCGAGCCCTAAAACCAGCGGGGGCAAATACCATGCCTGTACTACCCCCAGCTCAACAAAATAGTCTCGATACAAACGGGCGGTCCGGCCGAATTTTGACCCTTCTTGCACCTCTTGAACATTGATTTTAACAACTTCGATACCGCTAACGGTTTCAGCGACAGTTGCGTTCATTTTGCCAAACTGCATGCGCATCCGGCCGGATACAGGTCCCAACTGCTGCATGTAGCGGCCCAAGGCCAATACGAACAGCACCACAAAAATGATCGGAGACAGCAGCAAACGCCAGTTCAATGTACCGATCACGATGATGGGAATAACCAACGCGCTCATCGAATCAAACAGCAGGCTAAAACCAGGCATCATCATGCCGTTTAGCTCGCGTACGTCGTTGTTGGCCCTGGCCATCAGATCCCCCACACGCTGCTGATTGTGCCACGTTTGGCTTTTACCCAACAGGTTTAAATACAGCTCATCACGAGCATCACGCTCTAGACGTTTAGCGATAAACTCCATCGCATATTGGCCACCCAAGTCACTACAACCGCGCACTAGGACAATGGCCAAAATAATGAGCGCAATTGTGCTTAAACTACGGCCGCTCGCCGTTTCGTTCCCCAGGACGACATCAAAAGCCTCGCCGGTTAAAACCGGTATAAACACGCTGATGCCATTGGTAATCAAAACACCGATCACGTAGGCGAACATAAACCATTTATGCCGCATAATGTGCGACACAATCCAACGCAATGGGGTTGAGCGATTGTAGATGTAGCTATCAGAAACGTGGAATTCCTGGATGCTCAAATTGTTGTCTCCTCATCAATATTCAGTGGGATTACATGATTAACAGATTGGGCCGATGGTTAGGAAGATATTTGTGTTGAATGCCGATCTTGATAAACGCTTTTCAGCGAAAAAGATCGTTGCCCATGTGGCTGCCAAAAAATACTAGAACATATGATCATATCCCAACTGGGTTGTAAAAACAACAAACGCCTCGGCCGGTTTTTATACCCAGCCGAGGCGAATAATAGATCAAATTGAGGTTACAAGTGGTGCTTTCATTGGCACCCTAGCGTCTAATCCTGGTTAAAGCGAGAGATCAGATCTGCGGCCGAAGTTAAACGGCTCCCGCTAGACTGACATTGTGGGTTTTGCGGCGCATAATTGTCAGAAAACACCCTTGCAAAGTCTGCGTTTAAGTTGTTTTCAAACATATCATTCCCATTGATTCTGCGGAACTGAGGGTCTGCATTTTTACCGCCAATGGTGTTTGAATACATCGCATGTTCACAATTATTGCTAAATTCGATGTTCCCATTCGGAAAGTTTGTCCGGCCGTGGACCATAATTGAATTGGCGATCCGATGCTCGTTGTAATTGGCATTAGAATCTAGATTCAGAGTCCCTTTTTGGGTGCTGTTAAAGTGGCCGTAGAACGTCACATTCTCTAATTTCCAGTTTTTACCAGCATGGTTCGATGGATTCTTCATACCCAATGCGTTATGCATATACCGGGTAATAATCACATCACGCAGGGTCAAATCATTGACCCATGCATCTTTATCGCCCCCTAACCTGTCACCCAAGATTAGAGCGGTCATAAAATTAGGGCCGATAATCGATCGTTCAATCGTCAACTTGTTGAAATCTTTCGAGTTATAGATCTGGATCCCGTCAGAGTGGGTACACCAGTTAAATGCTTCGCGTCGATTGCCAGGTGAAGATGGGTAATCGTGATAGTCACGTCCCATATGTGGTGCACCCAACTCATCGCACCCGCCACGGTTGTTTGCGTTACACGTTTCGCCGGAGGGGCTGTTATCTCGGCCAGAGTGGGCCCGCTGGTTGTACAACCATGAGTCGGTTAAAGTCAGGTTGTCCATGTTGTTATAGGTGCCACCAGATGGATTAGTATGAGCTGACTGAATCGCATCGGCCGCGTTGTCATGGATTTCCATGAACTGGAATTTGTGGCCGGTCCCGGCAAGTTCGATCCCAGAACCGTTGTTGCGTGGAAAGTACAGATCGCGGCTGCTGCCGTCACTGCGTCGTTCAAAACCACCATTGTTATAAATTTCAATGTATTTCAGCGAGATATTTCTAGGGTTATCGTCTCGGCCGTTGCCGCTCCGGTCAGGATTAAAATAAACCCCGCTGCGGCTCCAACCGTGAACGACGATGCCTGACCGTTTACGGCCGTCGATCAATACGTTGCTAATTCCGTTTTCTAGGCGAATGCCGTTTTCACCCGCATTGCGGATTTGGCTTTCATCCCACGAACGCTGACCACATTCGGGCAAAGGCACATTGTTGCCGCCGAAGAAGACAGCTTGCCCATTGCGGCCACTTTCGGCCGAAAGCTGTAGCACAATCGGATTTCCATCCCGGCCGCTAGCACCTGGCACCAAAGCGGTGCGATACGTCATCGAAGAAGATCCCCCATCGATGTAAACGACCGATCCCGGCCGAAGTTCTGACCATTTGATCTGGTTCAGCTCATTCCATGCAGATCCCCAAGATCGGCCGTTGGAATTGTTCCCATTTTTTGAAACATAAAACGCATCACCAGCAATCTCTCCACCCGGTGATGTATTCGACACAGGGGTTGCTGTTGGTTGCGCAGTTGGTTCGGCCGTTGGCTGAACATTGGGGGTAGCGGTTGCGATCGGCGCAGTCTCCGACGCGGTTGTGGGTGTTGCCGTTGGTGGCACCTGCGTGGCTGTGGCCGTTGCTGGCATACTTGTCGGTTCCGAAGTGGCTGCTGGTGGAGCCGTGTCTCTGTCAGGAATAAAAGTTCCTTGGAAGGCAGCAAGCGGAAAGTAATATTTGAGTGGAAGATTTTCTGCTTGTTGGCGGTTATCTGCGAAGCTTGCATTGGTCCCAAACAACACAGCGACGCACATGATCAGTAGGGAAAAAGTCTGTTTAATATTTAGTTTTCGCATTTCGATACTCCTTTGGCATGAATGTGAGTAAATTGCTGTGCCAACCTATTTCAGGTGACACGAGGAGTTAGTCGAACCAGATTCGAATCTGTTACATCGAATATTAAAATTCACATTTTTGAACGGTAGGGGAATAGGCTTTTTTAGAGAGGAAACATGCAGGCTACCTCTGGTAATTTACTTAAATGCGCTTAAAAGATCCGTTATGCTTGTCACCCGGCTGCCCACGTTTTGACACTCTGGATTTGTCACAAAATAATTGTCTGTGAAGACAGTTGCGAAGTCTTCGGATGGATTACTTTTGAAGAAATCCTTGTTGGTCAGGCGGCGAAATCTTGGATCTTCGACCTTTCCGTTGATCGTTCCCTTGTACATTCCAAACTCACAATTATTGGTAAATGTGATCTGGTCTGTGCCAAAGCTAGATTGACCATAGAGCATGTATGAATTTGCGATCGTATGCCCTTGATTTCCACCTATCAAATCCAGTTGGAGCGTCCCTTTGTGCAAGTTGCTGTAGTGGCCATAAATGGTCACATTTTCAATATGCCAATTTTCTCCAGACTGTCTTTCTTGGTTGTTCATTCCCAACGCATTATGCATAAATCGAGTGATTACAACGTCTTTTAGCACGAGGTTATCGACCCATGCGGTTTCGTTTGAAGTGCTGTTGTTACCCAAAATCAAACCATTCATAAAATTGGGTCCGATAAAGGTCCGTTCAATGCTTAAGTTGTTGAATTCACCCGAGCTATAGATTTGGATGCCGTCAGAGTGTGTGCACCAATTGAAGCTCTCTCTTCGGTTGCTGGGAAAATCGGGATAGAACGGGTAGTCGGGTCCCATTTGAGGGGCACCCAGTTCGTCGCAGCCGCCGCGGCTGCTGGCGCTACATACTTCACCGGCCGGGCTATTATCTGTGCCTGAATGAACGCGTGAATTATAGAGCCACGAATCGGTTATCGTAAAATCATCTAAATTATTAAACACCCCACCGCTAGGATTGGTATAAGCGGATTGAATCGCATCGGCCGCGTTGTCATGGATTTCCAAGAAGCTAAATGTATGACCGCTACCCGCTAAGCTAATTCCCGGCCGGCTGTGCAACGGATAATAGAGATTTGAGACAGAGCCATCATTCTTTCGCTCTATTTCGCCGTTGTTGTAGATTTCCAAATATTTCAGCGTAATGTTCTGCGGATTATCGTCTATCCCATTGTCGATCGTATCAGGGAAAAAGCGAACCCCGTTTTGGCTCCAGCCATGAATGACAAAGCCGGATCGTTTCCGGCCGTCAACAACGATATTTTCGATTTCATTCCTAAATTGAATCCCGAACGGCTCAGCATTTGCCAATTGGCTTTCATCCCAGCTTCTTTGGCCGCATTCTGGCAGCAAAACACCATTACCACCAAACATGATCACTTGACCATCTCGCCCGGGGACCGGTGCCAGCTGAATCGTAATCGGCTTGCTTACGCTGCCGCTCTTTTCCGGCCTTAATGAAGTTGTATAGGTCATCGAAGAAGAACCTCCGTCAACGTATACAAAATCCCCAGCCCTGATGATGTCCCAATTGATTTGGTCTAATTCATTCCAAGCGGATTCCCAACTGCGCCCATTGCCATTGTTCCCATTTTTAGAGACATAATAGATGACTTTATCGGGTTGCTTATGCACAATGGGCAAATAGACGAATTGATCCGCTTGTAGATCAAATTGCTCATGACCGTTCACGTCGGCCGAAAATAAGCCGAAAACAGCTAGAAAAAAAATGATAGTGGCGGCATAGAACTGCGTTTGAGAATGTATCATAAAATTAATCCGTAAAGAATCGAACCGTAAACCAAGGTGCCCACAGGAAAAATTATCCCTTATTTGGGAGCAGCCAAAGTTTCGGAATCGTTTAAATGATGCAATTATTCAGTCTGCAAAACATAGCCCCAATTCGAGCAATAGCGGCAACCCTAGACGAATTAGTTCTGAATAATCTGCTACTTATTAAGGCACAGTCAAGGTAAATTTAACCACTTCAGATTTCATATGCCATAAATAAGCACATTTGCTTAGAACATCGTCGTTCTCAATACGTATTTACACATTTAATTCTCATATCATTTTTTCTAGCTGCCTATACCAAATCAATTACCAAACTACAGTTAGAACAGTTGCATCTTTCGAATAGTTCGCCACAATTCGACTATGGAAGAGATTCAAACATTTGCAAACAAACTGATCGACAATGTTGAACAAGTTATTATCGGTAAACGGCCGGTATTAGAATTACTCGCCGTGGCCCTACTTTGCGAGGGGCATGTACTACTAGAAGATGTTCCTGGTGTTGGAAAAACCATGTTGGCTCGCGCGCTCGCCGTTACCTTAGGCGTAGACTTTAAACGGCTGCAATGCACCCCCGACTTATTGCCGTCTGATGTAACTGGTGTTTCAATTTTTGATCAAAAAGAGCAAAAATTCACCTTCTTAGCGGGGCCAGCCTTCACCAACATTTTGCTAGCTGATGAAATCAACCGGGCCACACCCCGTACCCAATCTTCGCTACTTGAAGCGATGGGAGAGCGCCAAGTCACGGTAGACGGGGAAACGCGCAAGCTTGACCGCCCATTTTTTGTGCTGGCGACCCAAAATCCTGTCGAGTACGAAGGGACTTTCCCACTGCCGGAAGCCCAGCTTGACCGATTTTTCATGAAGCTAGGGCTAGGCTATTTAGACCCAGCCCAAGAAAGCCAAATGTTGCTCAACTTAGGGGGAGAGCATCCGATCTCTAAATTATCTACTCAAGTCGATGGCAACAAGCTGCCTGAATTGTCGAAAAAAGTTTGGCAAGTCCATATCGATGAAACTTTACGCAATTACATCGTCCAACTGGTGTTTGCAACACGCAACCATAGCGATCTTTTATTAGGGGCTAGTCCACGTGGTAGCCACGGTCTGTTTCGAGCGGCTCAGGCGTATGCAGCCATTCAAGGGCGCGACTATGCTTTGCCCGATGATGTGAAGTTCTTGGCCCCTTATGTGCTGTCACATCGCTGTTTGGTTCAACCCGAAAGTGGCCTGCGTGGGGTTACAGCGGCAAACATTCTTAGCCGTATTATTGAGGAAACCCCATTAGATATCGGAGAAGTGGAGTAAACATATACGATTGTGGATTGACGAATCACGGCCCAAGCCGAACCTATTTGTGCCGGATGGCTTAATCGTCAATCATAAATCTGTATTCCAAAATCATGAGTAGTCTCATCGGTCTAATCCTCATCCTTCTCGCTGTCGCCTTTTTATTTAGGGTAGATTTTATTTTTTATATTATCTATGTCTGTATCGGCCTCTACGCGTGGAGCTTTTGGGGAATTCCTTATCGGCTAAAAAATATGCGCCTGCGCCGTGATTTTCAGGATCATGCATTTTGGGGTGAATCGTCAAATGTAAAATTAGT
>JAHDEB010000308.1 GCA_020629055.1 Chloroflexota bacterium | reverse complement strand
ATCGCTTGATAAGCGGTGCCATCGGGAATCAAACAGTTTCCAGCATTCTGACAGTCGGGACCCGGCGTTAAAATTGGTGAATCACTCCACCACAGCTCATAGGATTCGGCCCCGATATCGTCCCAACGGATCACAATGCCGTTATCGAACCGTTGGTCGACACGGGCATTGACGGTGATGATTTCAGGCGTTGGTGTCGCTGTGGCGCCGGGCGGTGGCAGAGACGGGTCTATGACAAGTTGATTTCCACTTCCATATCGGCTCGCAACTTCGTAAAAATAACCACCATCATCAACTTGGCCATCATTGTCGGAATCGCATGGACAGGTTGTGCCTGATGCGCCTTGGCCGAAGACGATTGCGACGACACCGGCATCTCGATATCTCTTGAGGGTAGAAAGGTCTTCTTCACCAAGTAAAGTTTCAACGATGTTGTCTCGGTAGTGGCCCCAGCTATTGTCCATTTCGGCCCGTTTGGTGTTGCCGTAGGGCAGCTGCCACATGACCACGGACTGGCCTGTGTCGTCATGATATCGGTTTATCCAGGCGATATGATTGTCATAATCGTTTTGTTGCCACCATAGATTAGGCTGCCCATATTGCACTTCATAAAAACCTGCATCTCGATCACGCATCTCGAAAAACGACACATCAAATTCTTGGTCCAGTGACTGGTAAAAACGAACCGATTGGGCGGCCAGGCTTTGCAGCTGGTCAGGATTGGGATTAGATAGGACAAAGTCGTTCATGGTGCCCCACATGCTGACATGGTAGCCAACCAAGACGTTTTGTGCCCCGGCCGCGTCGCGCAGCCGATATAAAGCATCAGCGAATCCTTGAGGGGTATCGGGCAAGCCGTTTAGGTCTGGGTGACCCGATCCGCCAACCCGAACGGCGTGTGGATATTGGGCGGCATCATCGTTGTTAGACATTTGTTGCAGGTGACCCCACATATCCGGCTCGACGTGCAGGATGACAATTTGGTCGGGAAATTCGGCCGCCCGATCATAAAACAGGCGCATATCGGCCCAAAACTGGTACATGGTGCCGGAATCGGCTAGGTTGTTCTTGATTGTTTCTTGCTCTTGACCGTAGCAGGGGTGGCTGCCATTACCAGCCCCCCCATGACCGCTTTGGCAAATCATGTACCATGTAAAAATCGGGATCGTCTCGAGTTCAATCGATTTTTGAATGTAGAATTTTGCGAAGTCCCCATTATTGTTCCAATTGGTCCAACCGGTACCCGCACCACCTGATAGATATTGCTGCCGATAGCCGATGCCTTCAGGAAATTGAAACATCGGCGGCCGACTCGGAAGGTCTGACATGCCGATTTCCAAGTAGTAGGGGGTCCATTCTGGGGCGGAAGAACTCCCCCCTTCAACTTCGGCCGATAAACTCAATAAACCGATCATCAAAAAGGTGAGCAGCATCAATCCAAACAAAATCACAGGATTGACATTTGGCCGCCACCGGTATACGTATCTCTCCACTTCCATTTTTATGTCCTCTTCGCATCGACCAAAATCAGATGCTCGCTGGCACCCATCCTGACCCGATTAGTTTAACAACGCTCTGAGTGAACGTCTGTTAGAAATTCGATCACAAGCCTACCGACTTGTAGGTCGCTTGGAAGTAAATCAGGTTATATGTTTTAAGCTAAATGGGGCAATTTCTTAGAAAAACTGCCCAAAAGCGATAGGGATTAGTAATCGAGCCGGACAATATCGCTTTCAGCAAAAATATTGCCAACCTGCAAGTTCAGGGGTGGCTTACTGTACAAATCGGCCGGAACACTGATATCGGCCAAGTAGAGCTCTCCGATTTGCGCAGACATCCCTGGATTAAAAAAGCCTTTTTTGGGCAACGCAAGGGTCATTGTCGCGGTTGCTTTTATTGCGGGATTAAATATTTGGCCGGTTGCGGTATCGATTCCAGAAGGAGCATCAAGAGATAAAATCGGTGCCGTTTGCCCCGTGGCCCATTCGATCATTACCTTTGCATTGCCGCGCGGAGCACCTTTTAAACTGTAGCCGATGATGCCGTCTAAGATTAAATCGACCGGCTGTTCCTCTTGAATTTTATTTGCAGGGTGAATGGTGACTCCCATGCGTTGCAACACGTCTAATTGGTGCTTGGGGATTGGGGTAAAGCGATCGCTCTCGGCCGTCAGGTAAACGGACACATGTGCCCCATAATTGTGCAGTCGACGTGCCGCGACCATTGCGCCGCCACCATTGCCGCCGGTGCCTGCCATCACCACAATGTGCTGACCTGTAGGATTGCCGTCAAGAAAACGATGACGCGCTAAGTGGGCCAAATTCCGGCCGGCGTTTTCCATCATTTGAATCAGCAGGATATTGTAATCTTCGATCATGGCACGATCGACTTCAATCATCTGCTGTGTATCAACAAAAGGGACATTTTTGACGAGTGGGAAAGTTTTCATTTGATTCAATTTAGGTATTTATTCAGCACAACTAGCTGTTTTCGCCAGATTGGGCCAGTTTTTAGCTTATCTTTTCGAAGAACACAGATCCTTTTGTCAAACTGGACCAAACTGCTAAATAATAGCTACCAATTTAGGTCTAAAGGGGGTCTGTTTATTCTGCTTTTTTGGCTTGCTGCAACAGTTTGGCAACGAGGCCGGTCCAGCCGGTTTGGTGGCTAGCCCCTAAACCGGCGCCGGTGTCGCCGTGGAAATATTCGTAAAATAGGATGTGGTTTTTCCAGTGGGGGTCATTCTGAGGTTTATCGTCTGCGCCGTAAACGGCCCGCTTGCCTTCTGCATCTTGCAAAAAGATATTGGTCAGCCGCTGCGACAAGTCGGCCGCGACTTCGTTTAGGGTCACCCAGTTTCCAGAGCCGGTGGGGAGTTCGACCTTTAGTCGGTCTCCGTAGAACCAAGCGTGCTGCTGTAACGCTTCGATGATCAAATAGTTCATCGGAAACCAGATCGGGCCGCGCCAATTGGAGTTTCCGCCAAACAGACCGGAACGACTTTCGGCCGGCCAATACGGGACCTCGTACGGTGTTTGACCCACCCAAAAAACATAGGGCTCTTTTTCATGGACCTTTGAAACCGATCGAATACCGTATGGTGAAAGGAACTCATCTTCATCGAGCAAATACTTCAAAACTTGCTGAAGCTGTTCCCGAGATAAGAACGCAGCGATATGACGCCGATCCAATTCCCCATCGTTATCAAAATCGGTGATTTCACACACCATACTTTCTGATAAATACGGACGGTTTTTTAAAAACCAATCCATCCGACGAGCAAAAATCGGATTGCTTTCAATCAGATCCTCGGGAAAGGTTTGGACCGCAAAGATCGGTAACAGCCCGACGAGAGAACGAACTTTTAAGGGGACACCGGGCTGACCGGGAACGTGCAGTGCATCGTAGAAAAACCCATCTTCTTCATCCCAAAGTGAATGTCCATCTCCACCCCGGTTTCCGACGGCGGCCGAAATGCGGAGAAAATGCTCAAAGAATTTGGTCGCTAAATCTTGATAGATCGGGTTGTCTTGGGCGAGCTCTAAGGCGATACGCATGAGCTGAAGGCTGTATGCCCCCATCCACGCCGTACCATCAGCTTGGTCTATGTGGCCGCCGGTTGGCAACGGATGGCTGCGATCAAAGACGCTGATATTGTCTAGGCCTAAAAAACCGCCTTGAAACACGTTGTTCCCGTCCGCATCTTTCCGGTTCACCCACCAGGTAAAATTTAAAAGTAGTTTGTGGAATAGTGCCTCTAAAAACGGCCGGTCTTTTTTGCCGGTCTGTTTGGCATCTATTTGATAAACGCGCCAGGCGGCCCAAGCGTGTACGGGAGGATTAACATCGTTAAAGGCCCATTCGTATGCTGGCAGTTGACCGTTGGGATGCATGTACCATTCTCTTGTGGTTACCGTAAGCTGCCGCTTGGCAAAATCGGGGTCAACCAAGGTTAAAGGGATGGTGTGAAAGGCCAAATCCCACGTCGCGTACCATGGATATTCCCATTTATCGGGCATCGAGATGATGTCAAAATTAATCAAATGGCCCCACGTATGGTTTCGGCCGCTGGTTCTATCAACGGGCGGGTCGGGCAAACCGGGGTCTCCTTCTAGCCATTGATTGATGTCGTAGTAATAGAGCTGCTTCGACCATAACATGCCTGCGAGCGCTTGCCGCTGAACGTTTCGCTCATCGGCCGAGAGCGCTTCACGTTGAATCTGATTGTAAAACTCATCAGCCTCGTCTAGGCGTTGCTGAAAGATCTGATCAAAATCAGCAAAGGGCTGGTCGGTGGGGTGCGGCCCTTCTTTTGCTGTCAAGCGGAGTTTAACGACGGTAGAGCCATAGGCAGGGATGTCGATGTGCAAATGACCGGCCGCTTTGGTGCCTGCAAGCGCCGGGTTTACCGCTCCGGTTTCCCCATCTATCAGATGCCGGTGAAAAGCATCTTTAACAAACGGGGTCCGGTTTTCACCCTTAAATAGGCGGGCATAATTTGTCTCGTTCTCTGTAAAGAGCAGCTCTGTGTCACCATCAAAATAAAGATGGTAGATGCCTAGCACAGGGTGTTCGGCCTGAATAAAATCTTCATTTTGCCACATCACCGGCCGACCAGGAACATCATTCATTGGCCCATTGACATATCCCCATGACCATGTATTACGGAACCAAATTGTGGGCAAAACATGTAGCGGTGCAGCCTGATCTCCACGATTATGTGCCGTTATCTTGATTAAAATATCATCAAGGTCCCCTTTGGCATATTCGACGAAAATATCGAAGTAGCGGTTCTCATCAAAAACGGCCGTATCTAAGAGCTCATACTCATCATCATGGAAACCACGCCGCCCGTTTTCAGTCACCAAATCCGCATAGGGGAACTCTGCCTGCGGGTATCGATAGAGCATTTTCATGTAGCTGTGGGTAGGGGTGCTGTCGAGGTAATACCAAAGCTCTTTGGCATCTTCCCCATGATTCCCTTCGCGACCTGTCAGGCCAAACAGCCTTTCTTTTAGGATCGGGTCGCGGCCGTTCCAGAATGTCGGTGCAAAACATAAATACTGATGCCGGTCGCTAATACCGCCTAACCCATCTTCGTTCCAACGATAAGCCCGACTGCGCGCATGGTCGTGAGTGAAATAGTCCCACGCTTCACCATCGGCCGAATAATCTTCGCGCACTGTCCCCCAAGCACGATCGCTTAGATAGGGCCCCCATTCTTTCCAATT
>JAHDEB010000307.1 GCA_020629055.1 Chloroflexota bacterium | reverse complement strand
CTTGATGGTTATTGAAAAAGAAAAGGCGATGGGCATTTTGCTCATCGCCTTTTTTAGTTTGCGACAGACCAGTCAGGTTATTTTCGAGCTTCACTAATTAATATCGGCACAACAAAATCGATTTCACTCCGACCTCCAACCCTCATCCGACCCCTTCAGGGCCACCGGCCCAACCTTGCTGGGCTTAATGCCAACTGTGTTGGCACCTCCCTATCTTGAAAGAAGGATTATGGCCGTTTGCCAAGCAAGATCTTGTCAAAAGCGGTGGATTTAGCTCCCTCTCCCAAATTTGGGAGAGGGTTGGGGTGAGGGTTTAATGGCGGATCTGTATTAGTGATAAGTTATACACTTCGAATGAAACCTGACTGGTCTCAACATTTGAATCAAGCGTGTTCTTAAAACACAATTTCGTATTCGCTTTTGACCGCCATGCGCATCGCTTGGCTAAGGGCCGACATGTATTTGGGCAGGTCTGTGCGAATCACATTGGTGTGGCTGGGAGCAAAAATACGGATGTCATACTCTTCAAAGAATTGGTCAACCATCGCTCCGATTTGCTCAGCATCGGCCCAACGGAGCCAGGGGAAAACAAAGCGAGATGTGGTTGACACTTCGTGCATAAAACGCTCGGCCGAATAGCCAACCTGCTCCATCTCATCCATGAACCGGAAGCATTGGTCAGCTCGATGGACGTTTAAAGCCCAATCGACCGGACACAAAAAACCGGTTTTATGCTCATAAAACCATTGGGTGAGTGCGTGGTCTACAAACAGCGGCTTGATAATTTCAATGGTGTGCTCGCCCAGCTCAACTTTGTCCCCATAATCAAGCAAAATCGCATCTTCAAGCCCTTGAACCTCATAGTGGTCGTTGTCCCCGATGGTCATCAGCTGTAGCTCGGGGTAGGCACGACGAATGGCGGCCGTGTTGCCTGCATGGGGGAGTTCAGCGTGGCTCAGCCACATATAGTCTAATTTCCGGCCGTCCAAAATAAAATCCAGCGCCTCGAGCATGGTTTTGTGTTGCCCAGGGGATAGGGTGTCAACCAAAAAAGTCTTTTCATCTAAAAACAGAAACGAGTTATAGATAATGTCGCTGGCGTCTGGGTCAAGGATCGGGTTAACCCGGGCGAAGTCGGCCGCGAAGCCTCCATTGTAATCGGCCGCGCATTCACCAATGCAATGACAAAGCCAAAAGATTTTATCTGTGATTTGGCGCACGCCTACTCGACTCAGCCCATCACCATACACTTTCAGGTCCATTAGATTGTCTTTCATGCTTTTGTCTCCTCACAGATCTCTAGAATCGCTTGATTTAGACGGGTGACGCAGCCGTTCACATCGTGCCGAATGGCGTTGCCGTGGGTGGGGCCAATCACTTTAACATTTCGTTTAGCAAATACTTTGTCGATGTCGGCATTGACCTTTTTGGCGCTGACCAAGGGCAAAAAGCGGAAAGCGGTTTCGTGGTAGCGGCGTAACCAATCGGTCGGCACACCTGCATCAAGTTCATCATCAAACAAAGTTTCGGCCGATGTGGGGTAAAAATAGCCAAAAGCATCGGCCGTGAACAAGGTTCCCGTCTTTTCGTCAAACATCCAGTGGGTGCCCGGCTGATCTTTTAGAATGCCGTCGAGAAAAGAAATCGGCCGGCCGCCATAGGTTTCATGTGTGCCAGCGTGGCCATACATCACCTGATCTTCAGTCACCCACCAGGGCAATTCGCAATAGGGCAAGATGGCGCTTGAAACGACAATCTTGGCCGAGGGCCACGCATCTAGGATCGCTTTTAAATTGCCGGTGTGGGGAAGTTCGGTGTGGGTTAAAAAGACATAGCCCGGAGGAGTGTCTCCCAGCAGCTCTCTTAGATTTGCCATGATCTGACCACGGTGGACGTGCGAGCCAGCATCAAACAGCAGGGGGCATCCATCGTTGAGCAAAACATAGACACGTACCGGTTCATGCCAGCCATCTGTCCCTTCAATGCTTTCCCCGATTTGATATAAATCGTCAACAACTCGTCGAATCATTTATCCCTTCCATTTTGTTAATTTTTAGCGTACTTACGCTTCCCAATGCTTGGGCCAATCACCTTCAACCTGTAGCGAAACACCACTCGCATCTTCAATCAGCTTAGCAACCATCAGGTCAGGAGCATCCCCACCGTACTTTTCAGCAGCCTCTTCAAATTTTTTCAAAGTTAAGCGGGTAATGTCCATCTGCGAGTCTGTTTCAGTGCCTAACTTCGTGACCAATCGCAGATCTTTACAGGATAGATGGAGGTTAAATGTGGGGTCATAATGTCCATCAAAAATTGACGGAACATCATGCCGTACAACAAATGTGTCAGCCACACTATTCTGCATAGCGTCCCATAAGGTGCGCAGATCAACCCCAGCTTTTTTGCCGACCGCCAACGCCTCACCAATCATGGCTGCATTCACATACCAAACTTGATTGGTGATCACTTTTACAACATTGCCCTGCCCTAATTCCCCACACAATATTATCTTCCCCATACTTTCTAGATAAGGTCTGACCTTTTCTATTATCTCAGTTTCGCCGCCTACAAAGAATGTCAGCTTGGCCAGACGTGCGCCATCAACCGCACCGGTGCACGGGGATTCAACAATGCTGATCTGTTTTTCTACAGCTTGTTTATGGAGTTCTATGAGTAGGTCCCGATCATTTGTTGTTAAATCAACCCAAGTTGAGCCCGGGCGCATCACATCAATCCATGCTGGCAGTTCAGCGGCCACGTGACGTGGCTCTGGTAATGACGTAAACAAAATGTCTACTTCGGCCGCAATCGTTTTCCCGCTTATACCTGCACGAGCCCCGCTGGCAACCACCGTGTCAATTTTGCTCTGTTCGAGGTCAAAAACCGTGACATCGTAGCCCGCTTTTACCAAATTTGTCGCCATTGGCGCGCCCATATTTCCAAGACCAATATAACCAAGTTTCATCATAACCTCTGGTTTTTAATGCCCAATTTTCAAATTGGCTCGACCAAATGAGAAGGGCAAAAGGAGAACCGCTGGCTGTTCTTGTCGGCAAGTAAGCCATAAAAAGACAAAGAATCTACGCCCATTGGTACAACATAAATTAAAATCTACACCAATTACCAGAACCTTCATGATGTTTTTCGACAATTTCTTGGCACAAATCGGCAATGATCGATGGATGCTACCCCTCCTGCTTCTGATACAGCCAAAATTGAAACGGAATGCGCCCTTCTTCCCGATCACGGCTGGGGGCAACGTCAAAAAACTTGGCATAGCTTCGGGCAAAATGCTCTGAGCTGTTAAAACCGCAGGCGCTTGCAATTTCAGAGACAGGCAGTTCGGTTTGGGTGAGCAAGGCCCGGCCGCGAATGAGCCGCATATTGAGGTAGTAGCGCTTGGGGGTGATTTGCAGATATTTTTTGAATACACGCTCCAACTGGCGTTGCGATACTCCGGCCCGCTGTGCCAGTTCCGTCATAGGGATCACATCTTCTAGATTTTGCTCCATTAGCAACAGCACTTCGCGCAGCATGTCGGGTAAAATCGGATCGATGGGAGCATGAGCGTGGGAGAGCTGTTTTTCGTCACCTCCGCGATGGCGTTCGTGGAAGATGTAGCGACTGACGGCCGTCGACAATGCCATCCCGTTTTGTCGCCGGATCAATTCGAGTGCAAGATCGGTCGAGGCGACACCCCCACAGCAAGACAAGCGATCTCGGTCGATGACGTACAGACTTTCGGCCGGCTCCACTTTAGGGAACAGTTCCCGAAACGAGGGGAGATGCTCATAATGGACGGTGGCACGATACCCATCCATCAAACCGGCATAGGCGAGCACAAACGCTCCGGTGTCGATGCCCACTAGCATTGTTCCCCGATCTGATGCGTCTCGGAGCCAGCGTTGCAGGGGCAAATCTTGAAAACTTTCCGGCGTCCAGCTGGCATTAATCACGATGAGGTCTAGCTTGCCCGAATGCTGTCTGAATGCGGTTGTATTCTCTACAGTGATGCCGTTGCTGGCGGTTACCGGCCGCTCGTTGAGCGCCAGATAGTGCCACTGATAGATCGCTTTTCCGGCCAAATAATTAGCGGCCCGAAACGGATCGATCAGTGCATTGAGCGCCATGCTGTTGAAGGCGGGCAATAAAAGAAGCCCGATCTGAATCGGCTGAATCTGTTTTTCGAAATTGTTTTGCTTAGTTTTCTGGTTACTCATGATTTGATGGGTCAGTGTGCAAGTATGTAATATGCCCAAAAATTCACGCTGTATTTCAATTTTATAGGTGACTTTTCGACGTTTACGGTGCAAGATCCATCTTGGCTATTCAGTATATGGGCCCTGAAAATGAAGTAGTTCTTTCGGGAGTGCCATACCTATCTCTCTCCTTATTCCAGATGAATGATCAAGATAGTGCTCTAATGCAGACCATGCGCAATGGTAGATTGTTCCAAACGGGGCTTCTTTCTTGCTGAGAAACTCGTTTTCAGACACAGTTCTCAATCTATCTAGAATGGCTTGCCGATTTATTTGGAAATCATTCCATAATTGCTCCCATGTCTGGCTTTTTCGTTGCTGTTGCAGCCATTCGTTGAAGCGATGCTCATCATGGTCGAAATACAATTCGTTTGGTTTTCCGGTACATAGTTGTTCCAACCAGGCCGCAAAATACACATCCCAATCTGCCAAGTGGGCAATCACATCTCGTGTCGTCCATTCTCCGCAAACTAGCAAATCCATTCTCTTCTCAACTGGGATGCCTCCTACAGTTAGGTGCATATCAAGCTCTGCTGCTTCTATTGCTGCGATCATTGCTTGCTTTGAGGCTGTTTGCGGAATGACCGCCTCATTTGCTGGACCTATCATTAACCGCATTGTACGGCTATGTTTGGCCGCTAACTTTATCGTTTCTAACATGATTTACCTAAAATCTCAGTGTTGCTTTATAGGAACACATAATACAAGTAAAAAAGATTCTTGTTTATGTCAACTTAATGCCTTTGGCGATTCAACTATTGATTTTTAAGCCAACGATTTGTTTCAATATCTGTCGATTAGTGTAAGCGATTTGTCGAAAAAAATCAGGGCGATTTTGGGATCAGCGGTAAATTATGGTGGTGGACCAAGGGCTGAAGCCCTCGGTTAAGATAAGAAACCCGATCAATCGGGTTAGCCCATTTACCAACGGAGAAAAGCTATGAGCAAATCGGTAATCATCACCTGTGCCGTGACAGGC
>JAHDEB010000306.1 GCA_020629055.1 Chloroflexota bacterium | reverse complement strand
ATTCATGTCGAAGGATTAAAAGTTATCGTGACGGCCGGAGGGTCTGGTCTTGGATACGTCATTGCTAGGACCTTTGCTGAGAACGGCGCATGTGTCTGCATCTGCGATATTTCACAGGAAACGCTGGAAAACGCAACACGTAACACGCCATCCTTGAAAACGTGGACGGCCGACGTGAGTAACGCTGAGCAAGTTGATGCATTTATCGCCGAAGCGATTGCGGAGATGGGCGGCGTTGATGTTCTTGTCAATAACGCTGGCATTGCTGGCCCCGGTGGCAGTCTTGAAGATTTGGATGAAGCGGGCTGGAAGCAGACCTTGGATGTCAACCTGACCGGCATGTTTTTAACCTCGCGCCGTGTAATTCCCCATCTAAAAAAGCAAAAAAGTGGATCCATTGTGAATATCGCCAGCACGGCCGGGCTGTGGGGATTTCCCTATCGCGCCCCGTATTGCGCTTCAAAATGGGCCATTGTTGGCCTAACCAAAACGATGGCGATGGAGTTAGGTGAGTTTAATGTACGGGCCAATGTGATTTGTCCCGGATCGTTAAACAACGAGCGAATGGAGCATGTGATCGAGCTTGAAATGGAAGCCACCGGCCGGACTGAAGCCGACGTGCGAGAAGGTTTTACCAATCAAGTCTCGATGAAAACCTTTATTGACCCCGAAGAAATCGCCAGCCAAATATTGTATTTGTGCTCCCCGCTGGGCAAAAACATTTCCGGCCAAGCCATCTGCATAGACGGCCATACCGAAACGATGCGGGCGTAAAAAAGTATCAAGTGAGAAGTAATAAGTTAGAAGTGAAACGTGCTGACGGCGAACTGGCTGAAATGCTGATTAGCTGAAATGCTGAGTTGCTATTATGAAATTAGAATTAAATTCAGAACAACAAATGATCGTGGAGACGGTTCGTGCCTTTGTCGATAACGAACTGATCCCACACGAAGAAGAAGTTGAGAAAAACAACGCTGTTAGCCCAGAGCTAGCCAAGCAAATTACTGATAAGGCGATCCAATACGGGCTGTATGCGGCCAACATGCCGGAAGAATATGGTGGTGCAGATTTAGATGCGGTATCGCTAACGCTGATGGAGCGTGAGCTTGGCCGGACAAGTTTTGCGTTGCAACACTTTGTTTGCCGGCCGTCGAACATTCTGCGCGCCTGCAAGGGTGACCAGATTGAAAAATGGTTGATCCCGACGGTTGAAGGGAAGCGGCATGACTGTTTGGCGATGAGCGAACCGAATGCGGGGTCTGACGTGCGCGGCATGGAATGCACGGCGACTCGTGACGGGGACCACTACATCCTAAAAGGGTCAAAACATTTTATTAGCCATGCAGATGTGGCTGACTACTGCATTTTGTTTGCGGCTAGCGGCGAGATCGAAACCCCGCGCGGCATTCGCAAAAAGATCACCTCATTCTTGGTTGATTTTGATACGCCAGGTGTCAGCGTTCAGCCGGGCTACGACATCGTTTCCCATAAAGGGTACAACAATTGCATCATCGATTTTGACAATGCGCGAATCCCTGTGGGCAACATTTTGGGCGAAGAGCATAAAGGGTTTGATGTGGCTGGCACATGGCTGGGTGCATCACGGCTAACCGTTGCAGCATTCTGCATCGGCCGGGCACAGCGTGCTTTGGAGATGGCGACTGAATGGGCGGCGACTCGCGTGCAGTTTGGCAAACCGATCGGGAAGAACCAAGGGGTTAGCTTTAAGCTGGCCGACATGGCGACACAGATTCGGGCGGCCGAATGGTTGACCTATGAAGCGGCATACAAAACTGATCTAGGTACGGCCAAAGATGAAGATTACGCCATGGCAAAACTTTATGCTTCAGAAATGTTGGCGATGGTAACCGACGAAGCGGTGCAAATTTTTGGTGGGATGGGTCTTGCCGAAGAGAATCCGATTGTCTGGTTCTGGCGTGATGCGCGGGTTGAACGGATCTGGGACGGGACAAGTGAGATTCAACGTCATATTATTTCGCGTTCATTGCTGCGGCCGCATGGTGCGTAAAACGTGATTTAGCGATTAGTTGGTCAGTATTCTGTGACGCGAAGCACATTGACTGCTGGTAGAAGAAAAGTCAAAACAACAAGTTGAAGACTATGACCTTTCAAGCTCTCCCTTCATCCTCGTCATACGTAGACCCTCGCAACGTTCGTGCTGGGAAAATCATCTCGGACATCGGCGGTTACTATGATGGGCAAAGTATCGTCTATTCGGCCGATAGCGGTTTGCTTTCGGTCGTTTTTCACCACAGCCACAACCGGGAAGGGGGGGCTGGACTGCGCCTGTATCACACCATTTCGGCCGACGGTGGTGCGACGTGGTCTCGGCCGATTCCTTTGGAAGAGTCATTGATTCATCCTTCCCATGATGGCTATCAATTGCTTCATCCTGACGATCCAAAAAAGGTTTATGTTTTCTACGGCTTTAATCAAGGCCAGCTGAAATACATGCAGCCTGACGACCAAGCCCCGACTGGGGAAAGATCGGTTGATCTGCTACGCGGTGACATGCAGTTGGATGAAGGGTTTCGAATTAAATTGAGCACCGACGGCGGCCGATCGTTCGCATCTGACCGGCTGACGATTCCTGTGCGGCGTACCGCCATCGACCGAGCCAATCCTTGGCAGGGGGAAACGATGGGCGCTTTTCACTGCGATAAGCCCAGCGTTATTGGTGGGGCTGTTTATTTTGCTTTTCAAAAGACTGTGGAAGGGGGTGGTGAAACACCGAACTCTGAGGTCTTTATCATGCGCTCGAAAGATTTTCTCACGGCTGATGACCGGGCCGAGGCGACTTGGGAAACACTGCCTCTTGGGGATCGAGGGTTGCAACACCGATCTCGGCTCGCCTTGGGGGAAGAACCCCATATCTTCCAAACGGATCCAGCCGACCCGCAGCAGGTGATGGTTGCATGGCGCACGGAGACAGGCATTCTCGCTTGCAGCACCTCTCAAGACGGGGGTGAGCATTTTACAGAACCAACGATCATGACCTATGACGGGATCCGGCCGATAAAAAATCCGCGTGGCGCCTTTACACCTCACCGTTTTGATTCAGGCGAGATTCTGCTCATCTTTTATAACAATGGGCGCACCGAACGGGATGGATATGTCGGCCGTCGTCTGTATTGGTACACGCTCGGCCGACCAACAGCCGACCAGACGATTCCCGGCGGAATGGTTTGGAGTGAACCTGAGTTGGCACTTTGGTGGGATGGGGAAGCGTTGAGCGACCGTCCTGGCTGGAACGCAGATTGGGCCATTGTGGATGGACCTGGGTATGCGGATTTTACAGAGACGGTCGACGGTCGATTGGTTTTTGTCGAAAGCAATAAGCTGACCCTTCGTTTTCATCAGGTTGACCCGAGAACGTTGTTCTTTTTACGCCATCAGCATCAGCTTCAGCAACTTATCGAAGATAATCTGGTTATTGATTTTCATCGACCAAAGGGCGAACTTCGTAGCCTAAACTTGCCGGACGTTCGATCGGGTGCTGGCGGATTTACGATGATCCTCCATTTCAAGGCTGATATGGCCAACTTAAGACCGCGCCAAATGCTGATCGATGCACGTGAAGTGATGACGGCCGCTTTAGATGAGGAAGACACCGGCCGTTATGTGACCAAAGGATTTACGCTAAGCGTGGTCGGCCGGGGTGAAGCCGGTTTGCAACTATGTCTCACTTTGATGGATGGGGTTGATGTGGTGCATCATTTTACCGACTCACTTCGATTTGATGAGGACGACCATGTGGTTTCATTTACGGTCGATTGTGGTCCTCGCCTGGTGACCAGCGTAGTTGATGGGCGCTTGTGTGACGGCGGGGCTTATTTCCCTGAAGGATGGACCACTTTACCGGCAACATTTGGGGCGATGGGCGGGGCGGACTGCCATTTTTACCCGGCGGCGACTGTACAACATCCACATTCGGGTCCATTTGCTGGCAAAATTGCTCGATTTTTGGTTTATGACCGGCCGCTGCTGGTTTCTGAAATAATTAGTACGACTCGATTTTTATTGGGCCGGTTACCTGGATAGGGGGCGATCCTAAATTATGACTCCACTCAAATCTATTCATCGGCTATTACGGCCGAAAACAATCGCCGTTATCGGCGGATCATGGGCCGCTAGCGTTATCGAACAGTGTGACAAAATCGGATATCAAGGTGAGATTTGGCCGGTGAATCCGAAAAAAGAGACGATGGGAGGCCGGAAATGCTTCCCGAACGTTGGCTCGTTACCGGCCGCGCCAGATGCCGCCTTTATCGGCGTAAAGCGTGAGCTAACCCCCGGTGTCGTGGCTGAATTGAACCGGATGGGAGCGGGTGGTGCCGTCTGTTTTGCGGCCGGGTTTGCTGAAACGGGCGAGCCGGTCGGATTGGGTCTGAATCAGCAGCTGCTCGAAGCCATCGGAGAGATGGCCATTGTTGGCCCCAACTGCTACGGCGTTTTAAATTATTTGGATGGGGTCACCCTATGGCCCGATGAGCAGGGAGGGAAACGGATCGAAAAGGGTGTGGCGATTATCACCCAATCGGGCAACATTTCGATCTCGATGTCGATGCAACAGCGCAACCTGCCATTGGCTTATCTAATCGCATCAGGCAACCAAGCAGGGGTGACCACCCCTGAATATGTGGATGCCCTGCTCGACGATGAGCGGGTAAACGCGATTGGCCTACACATGGAGGGGGTAGATGACATCGGTGCATTCTCGCGTGCCGCTGTGAAAGCGTTAGAGAAAAAGGTGCCGATCGTTATCCTGAAAACAGGTGCGTCAGAGGTCGGATCTGCGATTGCTCAAAGCCACACGAGCTCATTGGCTGGCTCTGATCAGATGTATGATGCTTTCTTTGCGCGGTACGGCATTGTGCGGGTCAATACGATTCCTGAACTGCTGGAAACACTGAAATTTTTGTCGATTGTGGGCCCCATCCCGACAAATGGAATTGCTACGATTAGCAGTAGCGGTGGTGAAGCGGCTTTAGGCGCAGATATGGGTGAGCGGCTTGGATTGGCTTTCCCGCCAATCCAAGCTGAGCAGCGGGCTGATTTGGAAGCGGTGTTGAGTGACCGGGTTGAACTCAATAATCCGCTTGACTATCACACTTATATTTGGGGGGATGCTGAAAAACAGCAAGCCGCGTTCAGGGCGATGATGACGGGTGACCAAAGCGTTACCATGAAGATTCTAGACTTCCCCCGGCCGGATATCTGTGA
>JAHDEB010000305.1:1661-5250 GCA_020629055.1 Chloroflexota bacterium | reverse complement strand
TCGACATGGATGTGTGGCCCAGAGGATCGGCCGGTGTTGCCCGAATAGCCGATAAACTGCCCTTGGCGCACTTCTTGTGCGGGGAAAACATTAATCCCATTTAAATGAGCATAATACGTTTCATACCCGTTGCCATGGTCGATCACAATCAAGTTGCCGTAATCGTAATAACTTCCGGCCGCCCAGCTAGCATAGATAACGGTGCCTGTATCCATCGCGTACACCGGCGTCCCGACAGCGAGACCTACATCTAACCCGCGATGCCAAGGATAAAAGTATTGCGTCACGCACCCTCTGCGTACCGGCTGCACAAATGTACCGGTTCCGACCAGTGTGTTTTTCGGCCGATTGATTTTTGGCGGGGTCCAAGTAAATACCTGGGCAACGGCACCTGGAACCATCAGTTCTGATCCTTTATAAACTCGATAAGGAAATTCAAGACGATTCGGCTCGTAATTAATAATATCTTCAACAGAGACCTCATACTCGGCCGCGATCGATTCGAGCGTGTCTCCGTACCTTACTTGATGCAGAACCCCATCGATGGGCAAAATTCGAAGCTCTGCCCCGGCACCCAACAAGTTCGACTCTTCACTTAGATTCGGGTTTCCCCCTAAAATTGTCGTAGATTTAATACCAAATCGCTCTGCAATCACATTTGGGGTATCCCCACGCACAACGGTGTAGGTAATAATGTTGTGGACCGGCCGTTGGCCTATGCGCATGACCGGATTCAAATCTGCAGCGATCGCTTCGTTTGATAAAAGTGGAACATCGGTCAATGAGCGTGTAGGGATGGTCAAAACATCTTCAGCGACCTCAGTTAAGGTCTCCCCATTCTCGGCAACCACCCCATTCTCAACGACAACACCGTTTTCTTCGTTAGCGTCATCAGATTGCTCTGTACCCACAAACGGGGTTGCTACTAAGAATAGAAGAAGAAAGAGGGCCAATACCCCCGCTAAAATTACTCGAATTTGATTTGTCTGTTGCAGCATATCTTTCTAGTTCACGCAGCGATTAATTTTGAGTGCCTTCGGGTTGCTTGATGGTCAATCGGCAAACGGGTCGCGGGGCAGAATGCTACCACACAGAACTAAACCGATTCAATTTTCATTAGAAACAAATGATTGGCGAAACGGTGGCATTTTAGGCTAATGTCGGATAAACGAGCGACGGGGGCATAAACGCCGTTCCTCCCTCAATCTCGCGGTGGGTCCATCCACTGATCTGAATGGATCCAAATAATGCGGGCGTAGCGAAAGATCCAAGGGGCGGCGATGGCGATACAAAGGCAGGGGACAAAAATAATCCAAAAGAGGGGCAAGCCGAGCGAAATTGTCAGAATGAGTCCGGGAAGCGCAATCAAAAGAGCAAGCATGTATCCCACAAAAATCGCCATCGTAAAATAGCCGGGCTCCCGTTCATATAAAATGTCGCAGTTGGGACAGTTTTTATGCATGGTCCAAAATGTTTTGAAAATATGAGCCTTGTTACAACGGGGGCATTTTCCCTGTAGAATGGATTGAACTTTCATGAATTGACTTTCAAACAAAAAGAATGTGCAGGTTTTTTGAAGTAATGAGCACTGAGTTTAAAACCTGTGTCATCTTAGAAATCAGCTTCTTATTTTTTCTAACTCTATGGATTCTAAATCAAATCCGACATTTTATGTAGACAAGATACCCGTTTATGGGGATGTTATTTTATCACCCATGACCGGATATTCAGACGTGCCATACCGGGCGATTTGCCGCGAGTATGGTTCGGCGATGCATTACACGGAGTTTGTGCCGGTTGAAGCGCTGGGTGGCAAACCGGATCCGGATAACAAATTTTGGAAACGACTTGACCAGCAGCCTGAAGAATCACCGATGGTTTTTCAGATCTTTGGCAACGATCCCAAATTAATCGTAGAAGTGGCTCAAAAAATTGAAGCGCTAGAGCCTGACATCATCGATATTAATATGGGCTGTTCAACCCGTCGGGTCAGCGGCCGGGGCGCTGGTGTCGGCATGATGAAATCGCCTGAATTAATTGGAGAAACATTCCGTCTGCTCAATCAGTATTTGTCTGTGCCGGTCACCGGCAAGATACGGCTGGGTTGGGATGAAAACAAAAATTATGTTGAGGTCGGCCGCATGCTTGAAGAAAGCGGAGCGAAATTGGTAGCGATGCACGGCCGGACCAAAGAACAAAAATACAATGGCTTCGCTGACTGGGATGCGATTGCTGAATTAAAACAGGCGGTTTCTATCCCCGTTATCGGCAATGGAGATGTGGTTGAGCCTGAAGACATCGACCGAATGATAGAATATACCGGTGTAGATGCGGTAATGATCGGCCGGGGAGCGATTGGTAATCCTTGGATCTTTTCGCGCCGTTCAAGAGGGGATTTAACCTTTGGAGAGCTGATCCAAACGATACGCATTCACCTGCGTGAAATGATTAACTATCACGGCCCATTTGGGCTGATTCAGTTTCGCAAACACTTCAAAAAATATGTGCAAAACGTTGGGCCGATCGAACAACTCATGGCAGAATTTATGCAGGCTGACTCGGCCGATGCATTTAAAGACGCTCTGGACCGTTGCGAAGCTCAAGTTGATATCAACCAGACAATCGGCCGTTTAGAAATAGAGCTTGAGCAATTTGAAGATTGCGAAACCGTCCTCTAAAATTTACCCCCCACACCACTTTACTCGATTATCAGATGTTTCTTTTTGAAATCGCCTAACCCTTTTGGAGACCCCATGAGTTACGAATTAATTAACCATACCGTCAAAAACCACGTTCTCGTTATTGAGTTTAATCGTCCCCAAACCTTAAACGCATTAAACGATCAAATTACGAAAGAGACGACCACTGCGATTAAAAAGGCTGCTCGTGACCCTGAAATTCGGGCGATTGTCATTACCGGCAGCGGCCGAGGGTTTACTTCTGGTGCAGATTTGTCGAGTGGTGATGCGTTGAAGGCGCAGTCGAACGGAAAACCGGCCGGTATGGGAGACCATTTGGCGAAAGTTTATCATCCGCTAATTGCCGCGATAACCAGCATCGAAAAACCGGTCATTGCGGCCGTCAATGGCATTACGGCCGGTATCGGCTTTGGTATCGCCTTGGCCTGCGACATGACAATCGCCAGCGACCGGGCCGCTTTTACGCTCGTTTTCAGCAACATCGGCCTAGTGCCTGATGGCGGTGTCAGCTGGATGCTGCCCCGGATGATCGGCTATAAAAAAGCGTATGAGCTTTACATGACCTCTGAAAAAATCCCGGCCGACAAGGCGCATGCATTGGGGTTTGTCAACCAGGTTGTCCCCCATGATCAGTTGATGGAAGTGACCATGGCGACCGCTGAAAAGTTAGCCAGCGGGCCAACGCTTGCCTTTGGTTTAACCAAGCGGGCGATGCGACAAGCGGCCGATCAGTCGTTCGGTGATGCGTTAAAACAAGAAGTTCACCACCAAAACACGGCCGGACGCAGCGAAGACGCGGCCGAAGGGGTGTTGGCATTCCTGCAAAAAAGACCAGCAGATTTTAAAGGAAAATAGATACTGGTTACTAGTTTTTAGTGATTAGTGATTAG
>JAHDEB010000305.1:0-1561 GCA_020629055.1 Chloroflexota bacterium | reverse complement strand
TTAGGTCGCTTCCCACTCCCCACCACCCACTCTCATGCAACATTTCATCACCATTGCCGGAAATATCGGTGTCGGAAAATCAACCCTCGTTAAACTCCTGTCACAAAAACAAGGATGGGAGCCAGTCTACGAAGCGGTTGAAGAAAACCCCTATCTGGAAGACTTTTACGCAGACATGGAACGGTACAGTTTCCAGTCTCAGATGTTTTTCCTCTCTAAACGGTTGCGCCAACACATCGAACTGCAAGAGCGTTCAGGGTCTATTATTCAAGATCGCAGCATTTATGAAGATGCAGAGATTTTCGCTCGAAATTTATATAGCCAAGGGGCGATGAGCCAAAGGGATTGGGACACATATCATGCGATGTATTCGGCCATGGTTGCGGTCCTGCAACCCCCTCAGCTGATGGTTTATTTGCAAGCATCGATTGAAACGTTGACACGGCAGATTAAGCATCGCGGCCGGGATTATGAGCAGGATATCGATGTGAACTATCTGACGAATCTCAACAACTCATACGAAAATTGGATCGCAAATTTTTCTCTCAGCCCGGTGTTAATCATCAACACAGACAATCTTGATTATGTGCAATACGACTCTCATCTAGAATCGATTTGGAAGATGATTGAACAGCGCCTAACCGGCCGAGATCGACTTGTTTTATGAAAAGATTGATCGCTTCCGTCTTATGTCTCCCATTGCTAGCCGGTTTACTTGGATGTGCTGGCCCTACGCCAAATGTCGGGGCTGGCCCCAAAGTTGGGGATCGGCCGACGCTAACTCCCTCCCCAACGAATACACCAACCCGAACACAGACTCCAACAGCTACCGCGATTCCCCCCACTGAAACAGCAACACCCCCTGCAACCGAACTCGTCATCGAACCGACAGCGACCCCAACAGCAACCCCTGCACCTGCCACCCCCACCCTAGTGCCGACACCTGACTTTTCGGTTGTCCGTTTTGAAAGTGACATCTTGCAGCTTTCTTTTGACATGCCAGAAACTTGGGCCATCGATGACAACTTTGAAGAGGATGGCATTATCCAAATAGCGGACAATACCGAAACCCTCTACTCCGGTTCTGTACGCCGGGGTAAGCTAATCACCATAATCGGCATTCCAGATGTATCGGACGATGACCTAACGGCCTGGATCACGCTTATCAGCGGCTCGTTCAAAAACAATTATTTGGCCGACGATGGGCAGACAAGCTTGAGCGTTCCGATCGAACTGAATGGGTATCGTGGATTGCGAATAGAGCAGAAAGGGAGCTATACTGTCGTTGACCCACCTGAGCCGGTCACCCTGAAAATTGTGGTGTTACAGCACAATGGATGGTTAGTGACCATTGCGACGGGGGCGGGAAATGACGGGTTAAACCGTGGCGCGAGTGAATTCGAATGGCTTGTCAATTCGATCAATATCACAGCGCAAGAGCCGGAAGCAGAAGCCACACCAGAAGGTTAAACTGATCTGATTTAGCCTATCGGGTTAAAACCGGCCGCCTAAACCCACGTACAGTGGTACAGATTTAAGTGGATCACATAATTTTCTAAAA
>JAHDEB010000304.1 GCA_020629055.1 Chloroflexota bacterium | reverse complement strand
CCCGGTGGGAGAGGGGAGCAAACCCAATCACCTGTACAGTTACTTTAGATTAACGATTGGTCGGTAACAAACATGGTTATCATCAAAAAAAACAATAAACTTACCCCGTGCTAACCCTCGACCAACAAAACCAATGGCGTGAAGAATATCGTCAAATCAATCTTGGCTGGCAGCCGGCGACTGAAACCTATGCAGACCTTGTGCGCCAGCATCTACAACCGAATAGCCAAATCTTAGATTTAGGCTGCGGCCGTGGTGGGTTAATCGAACAGCTCGTCGAAACACACGGCCGCGGGCTACTGGAACGGTCAATCGGGCTCGATCCCGATCATCAATCGATTCATGAGCATCGGCTTGACTTGGCTGCGGCCGTCGGCTTTAGCCACGCGCTCCCCTATGCCAGTAACCGATTCGATGTCGTCTTTTGCAGTTGGCTGCTTGAACATCTGGAAACCCCTGAAAAAGATTTAGTTGAAATCGGCCGAGTCTTAAAACCGGGTGGGGTATTTATCTTTATCACCCCCAACAAAAAACACCCGATCTCATGGCTTAACCAGACGATTGGTCGCTTTGGGGCGATACAAGATTGGCTTGTAGAACGGCTCTACGGCCGAAAAGCGGCCGATACTTTTCCCACATGGTATAAGGCCAATTCAACCAGACAAATCGAGACCCTTGCCTCCACTGCAAATTTAGCCATAGACCAGCTATTGTATATCCCTGATCCAACCTATTTGGCTATTAATCGACCTATGTTTCGGTTAATGTGTTGGTTTGAAAATATGCTCCCACATACCCGCAAGCTCCACCTTGTTGGTCAACTTCGATCACAAAGCTTGTTATGACCCGAATCTGAACTAAGCGCTTAAAACCGTTTTTAAGACAGATTTCGCCCCAGCTTTCAGCAAAGCCTTGCGAACCTCTTCTTCACTATTTTCATCAACTAAAGCGATAACGTTGCCCCCTCTTCCACCTCCGCTAAGCTTGGCCCCCATCGCCCCGGCTTTCCGTGCCGCATTGACTAAATTTTCAATTTCGGGGGACGAGACGGTCATATCTTGCAAAACGTGCTGGTTAAAATTCATGAGGGACCCCAGCCCTTCATGGTCCCCCCGATCAAGTGCCTGCCGAGCTTGATTCGCGATCTGCCCGCAGCGAATAAATAGGGATTCAAATTCGAACCGGTTGGTTAACCACAAATAGCGGACATCTCGCACGCTTTCGGCCGTGGGCGCTTCGATCCCGCTATCCGCAATCAGAAAGGTGAAGTCTGCTCCTGGGTCAAAGGTTTTGGTACCAGGCATGAACAACATGTAGCCATCCCCGCCCAACAAATAGTTATAAGTGTCAACATCCTGGTAAAAGAGGTCACGTACAAAATAGACCGGTTTGTTATAGGTCACAACGGTGTTATCGATACCGCTTGGTGTCCCATGGTACAGCCGCTCAATTTCATAGGTCATTTGGGAGACGACTTCGTCAGTGGCCAATTCCGGCACATTGTAGTGGCGGGCCAACGCCCTAAACAGGGCGGCCGACACTGCAGCACCACTCCCCATACCGCCAGCCATCGGAATGGTGCTGGTCAACGTAATACGCAACCCATCATCCCGCATAGCAAGATCGGGTGATTGTTTAAAAAAGTCTCGTACAACTCGGGCTTGGGGGTGTAGGTCATCAGCCTCGTAAAGCCAAAGGCGCTCGTCTAAATCCGGCATCACAAGCTCAATGCTCTCTTCAGAATTATTGGTTTCAACCATCGCTCGCGCTTCTACAGCCTCAACCGGCATTGCAAGGGCGGGCTGCCCGTAAACCACCGCATGTTCCCCAAACAAAATAATTTTGCCGGGTGCGGTTGCACTGCTCATCGACTGAGTGATTTTTGGCCGACGCAGATTGCGTAGCGTTTTCGGAGCTTTGCTTGAGAGTTCTGCCATGATTTAAATATTGGCCTGCGATCCAAAAAGGTTAGCTAATTTTTCCCTCTGACCGTTGCCTTTGCAACCATCGATTTAATCCCTCTCCATGGCGCGGTTCTAGTTTAACCAACTTTCGTTTTCCAACCATAAAGTCACGTGCCTCTTCGAAGGACATATTTCGGTATTTCATCAGCCATCCTGCGATTAATGTCGCAGACCGACCGCGCCCTTTAGCACAATGTACATAGACGTCTCGACCATCTTCAACCTGCTGCTGAATATATTCGACACCGGCCGATATGATCTGATCGTCGGGCACATGAATGTCTGGCACACGCAGTTTGAGATGGCGGATATCATGTCGCTGAAAGAGTTCAAGGTCATCAGACCGCTCATTTCGAATGTCGATCACTGCGCCGATCTGATTCTCGATTAAAAAATCATAATCACGCTGATAGGTGGGGGCGCCACCCAGCCAAACATGTTCGGTTATTTTATCATACCAGCGGTTACCCTGTATTCGCTCGTAAATAAAGCGAATGATAGGATAAAGTTTGTCAAAAATATAGTGAAAAAGCGACATTTAAAAAAGTTTTAGAAATAAAGAAAGATTTATGCAAATATACAAGATTGGGGCGCAGAAATCCCGACATTTACGACTTATATACACGGCTAACTTATGTGGGATTAGCTTGCCAACAAACAAATTAGACCCGACAAACCATTCATGTTCCTGTTGATCTACATCTAGAAAGATGCCATTTTCAGTCATAAACAGTCAGCTTAGACACGTGTTCCAATCTGGTGATTTCCGGTAAAATCTGTGACCAATCAATCTATTTTCGGAGACAAACCCCCATGAAAGAAGCAGTTATCGTATCTACCGCTCGGACCCCCATCGGCCGAGCATACAAAGGCGCATTAAACGCCACGCACGCCCCCACCATGGCCGGCTTAACGATCGCTGAAGCGGTCAAACGGGCTGGTATCGATCCAGCTGAAGTGGATGATGTGATCATGGGGTGTGCCATGGGGCAAGGGACCACCGGCTACAATATCGGCCGGACAGCGGCGCTAGCGGGTGGGCTACCGGTTACGGTCAGCGGTATGACCATCGACCGGCAGTGCTCATCTGGCATGATGGCGATCGCCACAGCGGCCAAACAAATCATGCACGATGGCATGCAAGTCGCCATCGGTGGCGGTGTTGAATCGATCAGCTTGGTGCAAAACGACCATATGAACCGCTTTCAAGGGCAAGATCCTAAGTTAATGGCCGTGCATAAAGACGTTTATATGCCGATGCTGCAAACGGCCGAAACGGTGGCGGCACGGTATGGTATCAGCCGAGAGGCCCAAGATGAGTATGGGTATCAAAGCCAAATGCGTACTGCGGCCGGGCAAGAATCGGGTGCCTTTGACGACGAAATTATTCCGGTTAAAACCACCAAAGCGGTCTTCGACAAAGAAACCAAAGAGATGAGTTTTCATGAAGTTGAACTGACCAAAGATGAAGGAAACCGGCCTGGAACAACGCTTGAAGGATTAGGCAATGTCCGGTTGGTCAACGAAGGGGGCACAATCACGGCCGGAAACGCCAGTCAAATGTCAGATGGTGCATCCGCTTGTGTCTTGATGGATGGCAAGCTGGCCGAACAGCGCGGCTTACACCCCCTCGGTATCTATCGCGGAATGGCGGTTGCCGGATGCGAACCGGATGAAATGGGGATCGGCCCGATTTATGCGATTCCGAAATTGCTCAAACAACATGGGCTCAGCATCGATGATATCGATCTATGGGAGCTAAATGAAGCTTTTGCGGTTCAAGTCATTTACTGTCGTGATTTTCTTGGTATCGACAACGACAAGCTCAATGTCAACGGCGGTTCGATTTCGATCGGTCACCCGTACGGCATGAGCGGCAGCCGCATGGTGGCGCACGCCCTGATCGAAGGGAAACGCCGTGGCGCAAAATATGTTGTCAGCACCATGTGTGTTGGCGGTGGTATGGGCGCGGCCGGACTGTTTGAAGTCGCGTAAATTTAAGGCGAGAGCAGGCTGGGTATGAAAACCGGTCTGCTCTAAAGAGTAAACCCATGAAAATTTTATACATCGACATCGATTCACTCCGGCCGGACCATTTATCATGTTACGGCTACCATCGCAATACCTCGCCCAATATAGACAAGTTGGCGGCCGAAGGGGTCCGATTCAATAATGTCTACGCCACCGACACCCCCTGCTTGTCGAGCCGAACCGCCTTTTTTGGTGGGATGTTCGGCTTTAAAACCGGGGTGGTCAACCACGGCGGGGTCTATGCAGATTTACCTGCCCAAGGGGTAACACGGCAGTTTCGTTCAGACTTTGCCAACAATACGTTAGCCAGTGTGTTGCGCCGGGCCGGGTATCACACAGCCAGCATTAGCCCCTTCCCCAATCGGCATACGGCGTACCAAATTTGGTTCGGTTTTACCGAAACCTATGACACCGGCAAAGGTGGGCTTGAAAATGCGGATGAAATGTACCCCCCGGCCAAAGATTGGTTAGAGCGGCATGGGAAAGAAGACAACTGGTTTTTGCATCTTAATTTTTGGGACCCTCATACCCCGTATGATCATCCGGCAGAATATGGCCACCCGTTTGCGGATGAACCGATTGAAGATTGGATTACCCAAGAGCTGCTGGATAAACAAAATGCCAGTTTTGGCCCGCATGGGGCGGCCGAAGTTTCCGGTTGGCACGACAAACTGACCGAAGGGTGGATCTGGGGAGCCGGAGAGCTAAAAACGCTTGAAGATGCCAAAGCCCATATCGATGGATACGACACCGGCATTCACTATGCGGACCATTACATCGGTAAAATCGTCGCTGACCTAAAAGAGATGGGCATTTATGACGAGGTGGCGATTATTATTTCGGCCGATCACGGTGAAAACCAAGGTGAGCTCAACGTGTGGGGAGACCATCAGACGGCTGATCAGGGGACAAACCATCTACCGCTCATTGTGCGGTGGCCGGGACAAACTGATGGTCAAGCGGGCGGCGTTCGGGACGGTTTCCACTACAACCTCGACTTAACCGCCACATTGGCCGATTTGGTCGGTCAAACACAGCCGGATAACTGGGACGGCCGCAGCTTTGCCGCTGATCTGAGCAGCGCGAGTGACAATGGCAGACCGAACTTGGTCATTAGCCAAGGCTCTTGGAGCTGTCAGCGGAGCGTTCGCTGGGACAACTGGCTGCTGATCCGCACCTATCACACAGGGCTCAAAGATTTTCCAACCTATATGTTGTTTGACCTTGAGAATGACCCGCATGAGCTCAACAGTTTGGCAGAAAGTCGGCCGGACCTCGTTGGCCACGGCTT
>JAHDEB010000303.1 GCA_020629055.1 Chloroflexota bacterium | reverse complement strand
GGGTTGGGGGTGAGGGGCTGAACTCCGTTCAGCTTAAGCCCAACAGGGTTGGGCCATCCACCTCCCCTAGCCCCTCCTCATAGGAGGGGAACCAACCAGACCTTCTTTAGAATAGAAAGGGTATTTTACTGCCCCCAGACCGCTTCTACCAGTGCAGGTAGCACTTCACCCGATTTCCCTCGCAAAGTCAGCGCCACATGTTCAGATATGGGGGTCGCGTTCGGGTTGATTTCGATGACCGGAATACCTGCATTAATCGCTTCGACCGGCACCGCGGCCGCAGGCATCACCAACGACGAAGTACCGATAGAAAAGACAACGTCGGCCGCTCTCACCACCTGTACGGCGTGGTCTATGACGTTTTCCGGCAGTGCCTCGCCAAACCAAACCACATCCGGCCGCAGCCACGAGCCGCATTCGGGGCAAGTGGGCGGGGTGCCAGGCAATTCGCGCCAGTTGTCGATCATATGATGATTGTCAAAGCATTTCACCCCAAACAGATTGCCATGAAAGCGGGTAATGTTTTGACTGCCCGCTTGATCGTGCAGATCGTCGACGTTTTGGGTAAATGTAGCGAATTCCGGCACCAACTGTTCCATCTTGGCCAGTGCATAATGGCCCGGATTGGGTGAAACCTGCTCAGCCAAATCCCGTCGCCACGCGTACCAGTTCCAAACCAGCTCCGGGTTGGCCATAAACGCCTGCGGGGTGGCTAAATCTTGCGGGTCGTACTTGGCCCAAAGCCCCGTTTGCGCATCCCGAAACGTGGGCACACCACTTTCGGCCGAAACGCCGGCTCCGGTGAGCACCGCAACACGTTTAGCGTCACGGAGTAAGTTGATGAGAGAATCGGGAATCATAAAATAAGTAGAAAATTTTTAAGCGTTCAGTATACCAGCGTGTTACGTGGAACGTGAGATTGAGCAATTGTCAGCTTTTACGCAATACGCAACATGATGTTTAATGCAGCATATTTTATCAGCCGAATATTCGTGTGCGGTAAGCGCTTCAACACGGCGATTGCAAACTTGCAACCTGCACCTTGCAACATCCTAATACACAATTTCACCAGAGATAAACTTCCGCGTTTCTTCACTACGTGGGTTATCAAAAAACGATGCGGTGTCCGCTACTTCTTGTAACCGGCCGTTAAGAATGAGCGCTGTGCGATGGGCGATACGTTTTGCCTGAAAGACGTTGTGGGTAACCATGATAACCGTTGTGCCACGGGTTTCGTTTTCCCGTTTGATCATTTTTTCTACCAAGGCGACGTTTTGTGGGTCTAAATTTGATGTCGGTTCGTCTAAGATCAGCACCTCAGGTGACAAGATCAAGGCCCGTGCCAAAGCGACCCGCTGCTGTTCGCCACCGGAAAGCTTGTGCGCCTTTTGATCAAGAAGGTCGCTTATGCCCAAATCGGCCGCCAATGATTGCAGTCGATCGTGCTTTGTTACATCCTGCCCGCGTAGCTGTAGCCCATAGCCGATATTTTCGATGACGGTGCGCTTTAGCAAGCGGGGCTGCTGGAACACCATCGTTACCCGACGCCTAGATTCAAGATCTGGCCACACACCGTCGATCGGCCGATCTTGCCATGTGACAACCCCTTCATCCGGTTGTTCTAAAAACGCCAGCAGCCGTAAAAGCGTTGATTTGCCGGCACCGCTTGGCCCCACCAGCGCGAAAATTTCTCCGGTATGTAGCGTTAAGTCATCGACCCGCAGAACCTCTCGCAGGTCATATGTTTTGGCGACATTGTGTAACGTGTAACAGTCGGTGTTTTGCCCAAGCTTCATGACCATCGGATTGTAACACGGGATGGCTAATCTTGAGTTTGGACCGATAATTCTCACATGATTTTTCTGTTGATGTCAGTTTCGGCCGGATTTTGTATGGGCATGTTGATTAAATACGCCCAAGAGCATGGGGAAGACACCGCTTCGGTAGTGGCCGCAAACTATCTGACGGCCGCATTGCCCGCCTTAATTTATTTGATGCTAACCGGCACAACCCAGGTGTCAGCATCGACGATTTGGTTTGGCGTGGGGGGCGGCATTTTGTGGCCGGGCACATTTTTCCTGCTTGTGTTTGGCATCCGCAAATACGGCATCGCTATCGCCAGCCCTCTTAGCAGGATGGCGGTTGCCATCCCGGCCTTATTTGGCTTATTGATTTTAGGCGAAACATTGTCATGGACGTTGGCGTTTGGGCTGATGTTTACCCTAGCCGCCATCTTTTTCATGGCACCCTTCAGCGCAGACTCGCTGGAGCTAGATGGAGACTTCTGGTGGTACTTGCCTCTTTCTTTTGGGGCGTTTGGCCTGACCCAACTTTGGACCAATTTGTTTAACAATTACGGCGGTGCAGGGGAAAACTTTCAGTACATTACAGGCGTTTTTATTTGGTCGATTCCATTTGCGTGGTTCTATGTCTGGTGGTTTCGCTACAAGGTTTCCAAATGGACGTTTATCTTGGGTGGCCTAATGGGGTTGTTCAACTTTGCGTCGTTGCTGGGGAATGTGTGGGGGTTGCAATCGGCCGCGTTTGCCGAAAATTCGGCCGTGTATTTTACCTTGCACGGGGGCTTGCACATGCTTTCGATTTTTCTGGGTGGGGTGTTTATTTGGCGAGAGCCGGTTCGGCCGCGCAACTGGGTGGGTATTGCGGCTTCGATCACCGCGCTCGTATTGCTCAATTTGCGGTAGCTGTCTTCTAATTAGATAGAAATATTCCAGCCTTTGATTGACATCGGCTCCTCAAACCGCCACAATGCCCCCTATGGCTGACGAAATTATTATTGCGCCAAATATCGAAATTCCTCGATCAGATTTAACCTTTCGCTTTGCACGTTCTGGCGGCCCGGGTGGACAACATGTCAACACGGCCGATACCAAAGCGATTTTAAGCTACGACATTGCCAATTCGGCCCTGTTGCAAGCGGCATTGTCTGAAGCGAAGTTTCAACGAATGATTGAGCGGTTGGGCAATAAGCTCGATAAAGACGGTGTGCTGCAGGTGACTTGCCAAGAGACACGCAGCCAACTGGGGAATAAAGAAATTGCGATTGAACGTTTTGCTGCCATCCTAAAAGGAGCATTGGTAGAGCCGAAGAAAAGAAAGAAAACTCGGCCGAGCAGGGCGGCGAAAGAGCGACGGTTACAGTCTAAAAAGAAACGCAGCGCAATCAAGAAAGGGCGCAGCGGGGCTTGGGAATAAAAAAGGCGATTGTCGAAAAACAATCGCCTTTTTTATTTTAGATCGAGATCGGCTTAGATCAGCAAAGTCCAAGCAACAACCAATGACAATATGCCAAGAACTGCTCCTGGGGCAATCATGTTCATCTCATTCCGTTTAACGTGTGTGTAAACCGCACCGCCCATCAGGACGAATAAACAGACCGCAGCAATTCCACCCAGTAACAGTCCAATTGGGCTGGTAACGAAGAGAGAAATTAATAGAGCCAAGCCGCCTAACACTTCAGCTCCGCCGATCATCCGAACTTGATTTGCATCAAAATCTTCAACCCAAGCCATATTTTCGGCCAGCTTCTCTTTTGGCTGCATCGCTTTCATGCCGCCTGCTGCTAAAAATGCGAGCCCTACTAGCCCCTGAATAATAGTAAATAACATAACGAAGAATCTCCTTTTTTCGTGTGTGTCTAAACGGAACAGAGTCCGTTTAATAGTAGAACCCTACTGACAGGCATGAGTTGCGCCTATAGAAGAAAAAGGTGCAGATCAAAGCGAAATCGGTGAATTGAATGCGAAAGATCGCTATGAACAAGCCCCACCCGCCCCCAAAGCCGATCTTAATCAGTTCTAAACATAACCCTGAAGATATGCCAACAATCTCCAAATAACTTCCTAACAAAGGTGACCTATTCTACTGCTATCAACGCAACGGCAAACGGTTCAAAGAAAACTTTCAACCAAACACAAAGCGGTTGCAGATAAATTTACAAACACGAGCAGAATGGTTCGCAACTTGTAGACCTAAAGCTCACAAATATTATTTAATTTATAAAGGACATTATTATCATGAATACAAAACAAAAATGGATTTCGGCCGGTATCGGCGCACTTGCAACGTTAATGATCGGTGGGGCAATTATTACTAGCACTCCGGTTAGCGCAGATGGTGGCATTGTAGACACCGTCGTAGCGGCCGTCGTTGACGGTGATGTAGAACGAGGTCGAGGCGGCCGTGGCCGTGGTGGAAACATCAATAGAGGTGAATTCCTAGCTGCTGAACTCGGCATCAGTGAAGAAGAACTTAGCGAAGCTCGCCAAGCAGCCCGCGATGCAGCCACTGAAGATATGAGCCGCGAAGAGCGTCAAGAACTTTTTGCTAGCCAACTCGGTATCACTGTAGAAGAACTTGAAGTTGCTTATGAAGCGGCAGAAGATGCAGCGATCGCTGAAGCATTGGCAAATGGTGACATTACTCAAGAGCAGGTTGACTTAAAAGAAGCAAAAGAGGCTTTTAAAGCGGTTTTCGATAAGAAAGAAGCTGCGGCCGAGATTTTAGGAACAACTGTTGAAGATCTAGAGGCAGCGAAAGAAGCTGGCACCAGCAAAGAAGAAATTTTGGAAGATGCAGGGCTGACCGCAGATGAGTTTAGCGCAGCGATGGAACAGGCTAAGGCGGATGCATTGGCTGAAGCGGTTGCCAATGGTGACATCACGGCCGAGCAAGCTGAATTGATCGAAAATGCACCAGAGCGCAACGGCCGGAACGGCGGCCGACGTGGTAATCGTGGACAAGGAAACGGTGGTGTAGACACGGGAGATCAAGTAGACGCTTAATTTTTAGAATTGCTAGAACGAAATAGAATTATCATCCGGTCGATCATTTTTCAATGATCGGCCGGATTTTTGGTTTAGGGGCAGTTTACTAATTCAAATCGCTGTTGGCATGCAGGCCCCAGCTGAAAGACTATGGCTTTCTACTTCTCACTTTCCACTTCTTCAGGCTTCCCGGCCGAATGGGCGATCTTTTGACCGATATGCTGCTTCCCTTGCTGACGGGCCAGCTCCACCTGTTTTTGCCGCTCTTCAAACGCTGCCTTTTGGGCAGGTGAAACATCATCGATGCAATATTGGCACGAGACCCCGATGTGATAGTCAGCATGAGCCAGCTCTTCGGGTGAAAGCGGCCGTTTACAGGCAAAGCACATTTCGTGCTCGCCCGGCAGCAAATCATGATTAACGGTAACCCGTTCATCAAAGACAAAGCACTCCCCATCCCACATACTTTCTTCTTTCGGCACTTCTTCTAAATATTTAAGGATGCCGCC
>JAHDEB010000058.1:26879-30924 GCA_020629055.1 Chloroflexota bacterium | reverse complement strand
CAAAATAGCAATGGCATAGAACTTAGCTTACAGCAGGATTAACCCGTCCCCCTACACATACTCCAAAATATTCGGCGGCAAGAAACGTTCCTCTTCCAGAATCACCAACGTCTCAGTCCGAATCACCCCTTCAATCCGATTCAATTCACGAATTACCTCGCTTAAATGATTGATATTCCGCGCCCAAATCGTCAACAAGCCGTCTACATCCCCTAACGGATTTTGAAAGTGAACAATACCGGGTAAATCTTTTAGCAATGGGATCACATCGTTGACATGGCCGCCCGAGTCTCGCCGAATAATCACGACCGCCGTCAGGTCAAATCCCAAAGATTTAGGTTCAAGGATCGGAATATAGCCGGAAATAATACCGGTGGTTTCAAGCCGTTTTAACCGGCCGCGTATCGTTGAAGCAGGCTCCTGCAGCTTTTCTGCAATCTCTGAAATCGGCGCACGCGCGTCTTGATAAAGGACTTCAATTATTTTTTTATCCAGTGAAGATAGTTTGTGTGTTTGAGTCATAAGTTTTAAAAAGAGAGGGTTTTGCGCGTTTTTATCACAACCGCATTTTGATTCGCAGATTTCACCAATTATAGAAGGATTTCTGTGAATATTCTCGACCTTGTTGACAAAAGGCCGAATTTCAGCCAAATTTCCGGTAGATTTAGTAGATATTAGCAGAAAAATTGGCAAGTGGCAGGTTTGCAAGGTGCAAACGCCACTTGTTGAACTTTGATTTCAAGTGAACTCTTATGAATACCGTTAGTGAAGAACTATTAAAAGAATTAAAAGCCAACGGGGCTGACTATTTTGCCTCGGTGCCATGCAAGCTGCTGGGCGAAATGATTAACCTATTGGCTGAGGACAATACGATCAGCTACACGCCGGTAGCCCGCGAAGAAGAGGGGCTAGGGTTGTGTGCTGGGGCATATTTAGGGGGAAAAACCCCGGTTATTGTCATGCAAAACACAGGGTTAGGCACCATCATCACCAGTCTGTTTTCATTGGGCTTGTTTTACAACCTGCCGATTACAATGATTATTAGCCATCGTGGTACGCCGGGCGAAAAAATCGGGACACAGGTGCCGATGAGCAATGCGGTCAAGCCCCTGCTAGACACGGTCGGAATCCCTTATTTCGCCTTTAGCGACGCGGCCGATGTCGCCAAAGTCGGCCGACTGGTACAACATGCGCAGGTGGCCCAACGGCCGGTAGCCGCCCTGCTAGATTTTGATTTTTGGGGGAAAGGATAATGAGTTATAGAAGATACGAACTCTTAAAAGAACTGGCTCCGACTATGGTAGACAATGCGCTAATCATTAGTAATATCGGCTTTCCTTCCCAAGAAATGTACGAGATCAAAGACTCACCGAAAAACTTTTACATGCTCGGTTCCATGGGGCTATCTTCCTCAATCGGTCTTGGGTTATCTCAATCGACCGATCAAACGGTCATCTCAATTGATGGCGATGGCAGCGTCCTGATGAATTTGGGTACCCTCTCCACAATCGGGAATTATGCCCCCAAGAATTTCATTCTTTTGTTAGTAGACAACGGTGCATATGGCTCAACCGGTGACCAGCCTACCCATACATCGGGCAAAACAGACCTTGCAGCCATGGCTCGCGCGGCCGGCATCGAAAGCGTCCACGTGACCCAAGACGGCGGAGCCAAAGCGGTCCTAGAACAATGCATGGGATCTGATGGTCCGCACGTCATCGTCGCAAAAGTAGCACCGGGCAGCCCCAAGCTCAAGCCGATCCCAATGGATCCCGGATATATTCGAGATAGATTTAAGCAAGAAGTTAGTGGTTAGATCTTAGTGGTTAGATGTTAGTAGCGGATCACAAAGCGACTAACATCCAGTCTCTAAAATCTAACATCCCCCCTCACTATGAAAATTTTAAAAGATGGGATCAGCCCAGACATTGAATTTGCGGCCGATGAAAAGGTTCGTGAAATTGTAACCGGGATAATTAACGACATTCGCGCCCGTGGCGACGCAGCCGCACGTGATCTATCCCAACGCTTCGACAACTGGTCACCGGAAAGCTTCCGGCTTAGCCAAGCGGAAATCGATGAAGCGGTTGCCGCCCTAACGGCCGAAGAACGGGATGTGATCGACTTTGCGATGACCCAAGTTCGCAACTTCGCCCAAGTACAGCGCAACTCAATGCACGATGTCGAAGTTGAAACAATGCCCGGCGTGATTTTGGGCCATAAACATATCGCGGTCAATCGGGCCGGTTGCTATATTCCCGGCGGCCGGTTTACCCATGTCGCATCTGCACAGATGAGTATTCTAACTGCCAAGGTTGCAGGGGTAGAAACGGTCATCGGCTGCACCCCGCCAAAAAACGGCAAAATCCCCCAAGCGACCGTGGCAGCCATGGCACTGGCCGGTGCAGACGAGATTCACATCATCGGCGGAATTCAAGCGGTAGCCCGTATGGCATTAGGCACCGAAACGCTTGAAGCAGTCGACATGATTGTTGGCCCAGGGAACGCTTACGTGGCAGAGGCTAAACGGCAGCTGTACGGCCGGGTCGGTATCGACCTACAGGCTGGCCCTACAGAGGTGCTGATTGTGGCGGATGATTCGGCCGATGCTGAGATGGTCGCCACCGACCTGCTAGGTCAAGCAGAGCATGGCCCGACTTCTCCAGCGGTTCTCATTACTACCAGCGAAAAGCTGGCGCAAGAAACTTTGGTTGAAATCGACAAGCAATTAGAGACGCTGCCCACGGCCGAATTTGCAGCCCCCGCATGGCGTGACTATGGGCAAATTATTTTAGTAGATGATTTAGCGGAAGCGGTAGTTGAAGCGGATAGAGTCGCCAGCGAGCATGTGCAGATTCTAACCCACGACGATGACTATTTTCTAGAAAACATGACCAACTACGGGGCACTGTTTTTGGGTCCACGAACCAATGTCGCCTATGGTGACAAGGCGATCGGTACAAACCATACCCTACCGACAAAAACTGGCGGCCGGTACACCGGTGGTTTATGGGTTGGTAAATACATCAAAACACTGACCTATCAGCGGGTCACCAGCGATGAAGCCAGTGTATTGATTGGTCAGTACACGTCGAAATATTGCGAGCTAGAAGGGTTTTTGGCACACAAGGCACAAGCCGATTTACGAATTAAGCGGTACGGTGGTTAATTTTTAGACCGATTGTCTTGGCAATATCTTTGCAAAATGTTGTTCAGGCATCTTAGACGCTAAAATAGATGAGATTGGGTAACGAAGCCCTAATCGTAAATCTAAAATCGTAAATCATTCCATGTTATTAAAAAATAAAATCGCAGTAATCACCGGTGGTGGCCAAGGGATCGGCCGAGAGATCGCCCTAGAGTATGCGCGCCAAGGCGCTGATGTGGTGTTGGCCGCCCGCACCAAAAAGAATCTGGAAGCGGTCAAAGCGGAAGTCGAACAGCTCGGCCGCCGTGCGCTCGCCATCCCCACAGATTTACGCAACGAAGCGGATATCGATCGTATGCGTGACGAAACGCTAGAAACGTTCGGCCGATGTGACATTTTGGTCAACAATAGCGGTATCGCTGGCCCCGTTTTGCCTCTGTGGGAAATCGACCCGGCCGATTGGCAAAACACCTTTGATATCAACGTTAATGGGGTTTTCTTGACCACACGAGCCTTTGTACCCAGCATGTTGGCCCAAAAATCCGGTTCAGTTCTTATCATCGGATCAATTACCGGCAAACGGCCGATGTTGCATCGCACCCCCTATACATCAGCGAAAATGGCTCTCGTTGGCATGGTACGTACCCTTGCTTGGGACCTAGCTGACTCCGGTGTCCGTGCCAATCTAATCTCCCCAGGAATTGTGGCGGGACCACGCATGGAGCAATCGTTTGTGGACCAGGGCATTGCACAAGGGATCACGACAGACGAGGCACGTAAACAATTTACCAACGTATCTCCCCAAAAAATGTTAACCAACCCCAAAGACGTGGCCCACACGGCCGTTTTCCTCGCCTCCGACATGGCGGGGTCTATCACCGGCGAAGATGTGAATGT
>JAHDEB010000058.1:25303-26779 GCA_020629055.1 Chloroflexota bacterium | reverse complement strand
CTAATCATCATCGGCGGCGGGCTCGTCGGCCTGGCGACCGGCTGGCACTACCTACAAAACAATCCTAACGCCAAACTAACCGTGTTAGAAAAAGAAAATGAGGTGGGGCTGCACCAATCCGGCCGGAATTCTGGCGTGCTGCACAGCGGCATCTACTACAAACCAGGATCATTTCGGGCCACCATGTGTCTATCGGGCAAAGCGATGATGGAAGATTTCATCGATAAAGAAGGGCTAAACAAAGATATTTGCGGCAAAGTCATCGTTGCCCGCACCCAAGAAGAACTGCCTCAGCTCGATATAATCTTAGACAAAGGGAAACAAAATGGGGTTGAATGCTACATGATTAGTCGGGAACGGCTGCTAGAGATCGAACCCAACGTCAACGGCATCCAGGCGATCCATGTACCCAAAGCGGGCATCGCCGATTACCCGGCCGTGGCGCGCCGGCTGGCCCAACGGATAGTTGAACACGGGGGTAATTTGGTTTTAGGCGCCAAGGTTATCGGGATTGAGGAGCGTGCGGCCGAAGTCATTGTGCAGACAACAAAAGGTGATTTCAGCGGGTCACGCCTCGTCTCCTGTGCAGGATTGTACTCAGACCGCATTGCGCGCATGACGGCCGATGATCAACAGATTGAAGCGGAGATTCTGCCGTTTCGCGGTGAATATTTCCAACTCAAAAAATCGGCCGAGCATCTGGTCAACGGGCTGATTTATCCGGTACCAGACCCACGCTTTCCGTTTTTAGGGGTGCATTACACCAAAATGATCGAAGGGGGCATCGATTGTGGCCCCAACGCGGTTCTGGCTTTTGCCCGCGAAGGGTATAACAAAACAGATTTCAACGGCAAAGATTTGTGGGACGCGCTTAGCTACAAAGGGTTCCGGAAGCTGGCGGCAAAATATTGGCAAAAGGGATTGGGGGAAATGTGGCGGTCGTACAATCAGCGGGCGTTTGTGCGTGAGTTGCAAAAGTTAATTCCAGCGGTGACCAATGCAGACCTAGAGCCACATCCGGCCGGGGTACGTGCGATGGCGATCACCCCATCGGGGGAAATGCATGACGATTTCGCATTTTTAGAGACGAAGCGGTGTATTCATGTGGTTAATGCCCCATCACCGGCCGCGACGGCCAGCCTGCGCATTGGGCAGCATGTGGCCGAGAAGGTTTAGCGATTCAAGTTCAGATTGAATGCATTTGACTCTAGGCTGGGCCAATATCTGATCCAAAGATCAGCAGAAAATGTTCAAGTTTTAAAAGCGAATCTACGACGTGAAAACACAATAGCCTTTGCGTAAAATCAGCCTCAATCCCCCCTATCCGCCGTTAGACTTGACCAGTCTGGCGACTGGGCCAGTCTTTAGTCGATTGAGCTCAATCTAAATTATTTTAGCCAGCGAGTTGATTACCAGATCAGTAGGCTCTCGGTCAAATCAGCTTCTTGGGACAGCGCTTCCTACTTCCCACTTCCC
>JAHDEB010000058.1:7797-25203 GCA_020629055.1 Chloroflexota bacterium | reverse complement strand
TAGGCTCTCGGTCAAATCAGCTTCTTGGGACAGCGCTTCCTACTTCCCACTTCCCACTTCCCACTTCCCCCCTTCCTATTAACGCTTCCCCTCATCCCGAAAACGCTCAACCCCATCTTTACTAATTTCAAACCGGTCAAAGTCCCGTGCAACATACGTGTTTTTAAAAATAGACCGCGCCTCTTGCCCGATTTGGCGGCCGGTGTGCCGTCTTGAAATATGGGTCAGGATGAGCGTCTCAACCCCAACCTCTTTGGCGAAACGGGCCCCCTGCGTGGCGGTCAAGTGACCGTATGATTTAGCGAGTGCCGCTTCTTCGTGCAAATAAGTTGCTTCAACCACAAGGGCGTCTGCCCCTTCACAAATTTCTTCTAGCCCCCGGGTTTGTGCTAAGTCGCCAATGTGGACGTATTTCGTCCCTTTGATCTCTTCACCTAACACGTCATCCGGGCCGATGGTCCGCCCGTCTACAAGTGTAACCGTCTCCCCCTGGACCAGTTTGGCTCGTTCGGGTCCGAATGGCACGTTAAGTGCTTCCGCTTTTTCATCTAAAAACGGCCGACGCGCTTTCTCTTCAAACATGAAGCCGAAACAGCCCGGGCCGCGATGTTTTACCGGAAAAGCGGTCAGTTTAAACTTGCTATCTTCAACGATGATTGTGCCGGGGTGAATCTCATGCAGTTGCACAGACGCGGCCGTTTTATTTCCACGTAGCGCCACCCCAAATACTAAGTCACTCACCCGGTCAAGGGTGGCTTTGCTGCCGTAGATATCAAACTGCTCCATCACTTCCCAGCGGGCCAGTGTCGATACCAATCCGCCTAACCCCATAATGTGGTCAAGATGATTATGGGTCAGCAGAACCTTGTCTAGCCGCCGAAAGCCAACGCCAGATCGTAAAATCTGTCGTTGGGTCCCTTCACCGCAGTCAAGTAAAAAGCGATACTGCCTGTGGCTAATCATGTGAGCCGATAGGCCACGATATGCGGATGGGGTTGCGGCCGAAGTGCCGAGAAATAGAAGATCAAACATTTAAATTCACGATTTAAGATTTTAGATTTACGATTCGAGGTCCAATAGGCGATATCAATCGTAAATCAGAAATCGAGAATCTAATGTTATTTTCTTTTGATCCGTTTCTTAAATTTTTTCGCCATATTCTTACCTGCACGCTTCACTGCTTTATCCACCCTGGTAGGGTCTAAACGGCTAACAGCAAATCGCCCTTCATCAACAGATTTTTCCATCGCATGGTGCATGATCAAGTGGCTGTTGCGCTGCATAAACGCATTACGATCACCATCTGCATCTTTTTTGCGCGCTGCGTCGATTGTTTCTTTCAAGCCGTCCGTTTCATCTTGTGGGATAAACGCACCTACGGTGCTGAATAGTTTTTCGGTCCCCACTGGCAACAAACGAACCAAAATCAAGTCCCCTTTTTTAGATTTGCCAAATCCGGCCGGAGATTTTGCGACCTCTTCTTCACCAGTAAAGTATTCGGTTAATTTAAACCGGGCATTGATGGCGTCATAATCATCAAAAACATAGGCAGATGGGGCTGGCATGGTCATCCATCCATCCACAACCTGCTTTTCCCGCTCGTCTAAGCTCTCACCGTTTTCTTTGACCCAAGTTTGGAACAGAGTCGGGGTATCCGCATCAGGGGTGTAGTCGTAAAAGAACCAGTCGAAAAAACGGAGTGACTCGGTCATATCCATTTCATCGGCCGTTTCCACGCTGTAATAATCATCCCAATATAAGGGGAGTGCTTTGGCCAAGCTTTCAGCGAAACGGGTATCTTGGCTAAAGCGAATCATGCGCCGGTTTAATCCACGGGCTGCATTCTCAAGCTGTTTTTGTTCTTTGCGTGCGGCTCTAAGTGCCTTACGATCTTCTTTGTTTGTCATATTTTTGGGCTTACGCCTGTCTGGTTTTAAACCCAGACAGGTTTTATTTTTAGTCTAGTTCATTCAGTATAGGCAGAAGCTCGGATAAAGAGTTTATCACGTAATCGGGGTTTGTTCCTTCAAAACCACGATCTAGGTGGGGCGGGTCGATCATAATACCAATCATGCCGACGTTATGTGCGCCTTGAACATCGTGTCCCGGCCGGTCACCCACAAATACGCAATCTTCAGGCATCAGGTCTAACAACCCCAACATGCGCCAATAAATTGCCGGATGGGGTTTCATAAACCGTGTATCACCCGATGTAATCCGTGCATCTAAATATTTTAATAGATCATAGGCTTCTAATTCAGGATCTCGCATCCACATCGGTTGGAACGCATTGGTAATCAATCCTATTTTATAGCCACTTTCTTTTAGCTGGGTCAATACATCGTGCGTATCGGGGTAAGGTTCAACACCAGGTGCAGGACCATTATCATACACCCGCATTAACTCTTGCAGATCAACATCTGCAGGGTCAATGTCGCAAGCTCGTAATGCCGCCTGTAGCGCGTCTCCAAAATTTGCACCCGCATGGGTCTTTTTTTTCTCGGTCCATTCCGCGACCACGCTATCGTAAGCGATACGGACAAACGCATCAAACGATGGCATGTCAAATCCTTTTTCGCGCAGGTGCCGATGAATGTTGCCATATGAAGGAGCGAACAGCTCCATGTATGTACCTTGCAAACCGGACCAGTCGATGAGGGTATCGTCTAGGTCGAAAATTACCGATTTTATCCTTTTATTTTCTCTCATGTGGGTAAAGGGGATAGGGATTTTTGATAGAGACAGGGTCTTTGACTTGGAAGTGAAGGTCAACGGTTTTACGTAAACAAGTACGATCCCGAGCCTCCCTATCTCTATCTGCTATCGCTATCAAATTAGTCGCTAGACAGGCGTTCAAGCACGATTATTAGCACGAATCCGATCGCGGCCAGCCCAATAGCAAAGATGATTTCTTGACCGCCATTAACGTCCATACTGGGCAGATAATTGGCTTGTTTGGTTACAATCGGGTGACCATCACGCATCAAGATTTCGCCAGCCGCATCACGGACCCAATCTAGATCATCTTTCCACGGCCAAATTTTACGCAAGCTACCAATCATCAGGCCGATTAAAACGGCAACGGTTAAATCGTTATAGTTTTTAAACAGATAACTTAGGATTTGGGCAAATGTGACTAAGCCGATCACAGCGCCAATGGCGATAAACAGCAGGGTCATGATATCTCGGTCATTCACTGCACCCAAAACGGTCTGATATTTACCCATCAATACCAAAATAAATGAGCCTGAAATGCCGGGCAAAATCATGGCACAAATAGCGATCATGCCAGACAGCATTAAAAACCACCATGTGTTGGGTGTTTCGGCCGGCACACGCCCCACCAACCAATACGCCCCTACCGTGCCTAAAACAACCGCGATGATCGGCCCTGCACCCCAAGAATTTACCTGCTTTTGCACCATAATGATCGATGCCAAAACCAGACCGAAGAAAAAGCTCCATAAAAATACCGGCTGGTTTTCAAGCAGATATTCAAGAATACCGGCCAAGCTGACAATGGCGATACCGATCCCCATAGCAACGGCTATCAGGAACTGCCAATTGATAATTTCGAATATCTTTTTGAAATTTAGGCTAAAAAGCGCTTTGATCAGATCAGGATTAGCCACGTCTTTAATCGAGCCGATTAATTCTTGGTAAATGCCCAAAATAAATGCCATGGTTCCACCCGATACCCCGGGTACAACGTCAGACGCTCCCATAGCCATTCCCTTTAAGACCAAAGCTCCATACTCTTTTAAAGAGCGATCTTTTCTTTCATATTCTTCGTTTGTTGTCGTCATAATTTTATTGCATGAAAAAGGGGCTCACGGCCGCCAGTGATATTAGCTCGGCCGAAAAACCCCTTCCTTGTTTATGATTAATTGAAATGTTTTTGTAGCAACCTCTATTTCTTCTGTCGAAAATACCCGATTCCTCTGGTAAGGTCAACTGAAAATGGGTGAATTTTCAGGGGTAATAGCAATAGTTTCCTATATGATGCAAGCTGATACAATTTGTGCCCCCATTTTTTAATCTAATCACCCTTTTTCTTATTTGGAATCATTATGGACAATAGCTTTTTTATCACAACCTCGGTTTCAATTTTATTGGCCCTATTTGGTTATCTGTTCACATGGTTTAGCAGCCGCAGGTCTCAGCAGCAGCGGGACCAACTCGACCGGGTGAATGATCAGCTGTCTGAACTATACGGCCCCCTTTTTGCCCTGGTAGAATCATCTGATATCGCTTGGCGAGCATTTCGAAGCAAACATCAGCCAAACAATCGATTCTTCTCTGACCAGCACCCACCAACGGCCGATGATTTAACCGCCTGGCGCACATGGATGAACACCGTCTTTATGCCGATAAACACGGAAATGGTGGGCATCATCCAACACAATGCCCATTTATTAATTGAATCGGATATGCCCCCTTGCCTGCTTAGGCTTTCTGCCCATGTCGCTTCATTTAGTGCCGTCGTTAGTCAATGGGAGCAGGGTGATTTATCGCAACATCAATCACTTGTAGATTACCCTTCAGAACAATTGCTCAACTATGTAAACAGCGCCTACAAATTACTTAAACAAGAACAAGCGGAACTGATCGGGCTGTTAAAAGGGTAATGGGGATCAAAGTCGGTCGTTAAAGTGCTAAGTCAACTACGAGAGGGACGTGGTCGCTTAACTTCGAGCCACACCAATCTTCAAATGTTCCGATTTCAAAATCGGTGACGGCCGCCTGCCATTCTTTTGGGATAAAAATAAAATCAATATGATAGGTCGGCCCATCTTTGGTGCGGTCGCGCCAATAGTGGGTGGGAATCGACTCATCCCCCTGTGCCTCTTCCATGTGGGCGTGATAGGCGCTGAGCATGTTTAGCTCATCAAATCGGGCAACGGTGTCTTCAAAATTCATCGCCCAGCCGGGTTTGTCCCAAAAAACATTGTTATTAAAATCCCCAGCCGCAATGGTGGGCTTTGCTTGCAAGAATTTGGCATGAATGTCGAGCGAGTCACGCAAAGGGCCCGCCATCGCTTTTTTACGAATGCCGTCATTGGCGTGCATGGCCCAAATCGCTAGCAGGTTAAATTCAGCCGGACCCCTGACTTCGACCGGCGCTACAAAACGGAGTTTGGGATCATAGCAGTCAGCTAACTTAACTTTGTACCCATTGAAGGCAAGGACAGCGACACCTTTATGTTTGTTTGAACCGATCCAGACAATTTCGCGATCTGCTGCAAAATGGTCCCCCCACTCGGCACACTTCTCCCGTACGATTTCTGGCCGGGCACATTCAGAAAGCACGGCGATATCCGGCCGCAGGGCCAAAAGCGCATCTAACTTGCGATGCATCGCCATATTACAATTCCATGCGACTAATCTCATACGGTTGAAGCTTCTTGCTAGGCTCTTAACTATCAAATTTAACGATCGAACCTACACCCCGAATGCCTTTGGCATTCACAAGCGCTTGACCTTTGTTGGTCAATAAAAAGGTAGCGGCCGGAAATTTCTGATTGGTCGTGATTATTTTTAATCGCAACAACCGTTGCACTTGCTTCCATGCAACATCAGTTTGCTCCTCATCCGGCCCATAAAGGGTATAGCGTTTTTGCCCATCTAAAAATCGATGGGATTTTAATGTGGACCCACTGCCCAAGTGGCCAATTAGCTCATAGTCGGCCGGGTACAGTCGCCATCGCAAAAACAAGTTCATATAAACTGATTGTATGCATCCATAGGTTATAGGCAATAGGCAAAAAAAATGGATTGCATTTAAACAATCCATCTTTTTGCATGCTTAGGAAAAGGGTTATTTGATTCAACAAATAAATATCCTTTTCCCATCCGGCCGATGATTTAAATCGTTTCGGCCTTAGTGCAGAAGGAGGTTATTGAAGCTGAATGACTTCATTGACCGAGTTTGTTTTATTTTGGATATTTAGAGTGACTTTTGCGTCTCGGCTTAGAAAAGCGGTGCCATTCAGATCGGTAGAATCGTTCATTTTTAGATTGGCGGTCGCTCTCATTTGCCACGGCCCCATCAAGCGAGGAACGATTTCACGGAAGACCCGCCCTTTGAGTGTCACCATCCAGGTTTCATCGGCCGACACATATTCGTAATGCACATCGGCGGGCAGCACCCAACCGGTCATCGCATAGTTTTGCTCGGCCGCACATTCACTGCCTTGAAAGCGGCTGCCATCAGGCATTTGAACCACATACGAATAATGATCATCTGGGGACGCTTTCATTAAGGTCGCATTAACCACCGCCCCAGTTTCAGGATCTCGCTCTGTAATCGAGCTGCCGCTATGGTCTTGTCCTGGTTCATAGAACAGTTGGCCAAAAGAGACTGCGGCCGCCATCGCATATGTAGACAGCCGACCAAGCGCATCTAACACTTGATTTGATTCAAGCAGCTCTTCAACCTCGGTGAGCATGCTTGTCTTATGCATACGCCGCACAACATGCCCGAGGGTTGTTATCCCTTCTGGGGGGAATTCATAACGAATGAAGCTACTTTCTACTAAGGTGGGAGAATCAAAAATCAAAGTGGTCATGGCATATCTCTATTTTTTAAAAACTCTGGTTAACATCAAATCTGAACTTATATTAACGGAATTATAACCAACATGTCCAGCTTTTGCAAAGAATTTATTGGAAAGCCCATTAGATTTTACATAAAATCAGGTTTTTGCCAGCAAAAAAGCTGTACAAATTGTCAATGGTACCAATGTCATGACAGAACTTTAATATCGATTTTTGCTTAAAAAGTTGGGATTAGGGCTGTCAAAGCAGCCAACTGCCTTCTAAACGAAGCAGTTGTGCCTTGGTCTCGAGGCCACCTGCAAATCCCCGAAGTTTTCCGTCTGAACCGATGACACGGTGGCAAGGAACCACAATAGGGATCGGATTGGTCGCATTGGCTCGCCCTACAGCGCGAATCGTTTTCGGGTTCCCCAGCGCATGGGCGATGTCATTGTAGGTCCGTAATTGGCCGTATGGGATAGCATATACGTGAGACAAGGCCTTTTGTTGGAAGTCGGTCATGACTCCCCAGCAAATGGGCAAAGTGAATTGTCTAAGTTCACCGGCCAAATAACTGGACAACTGCTCATAAACCTGGACAAGCTTATAATTATCGTGTTTTGGGTCCAGTTTTGTCAGCTTTTTTACTAGCTTTACAAACGGTTCTTCCGCTCCCCGAAAGTGAATGGCAACTAAACCTTCATCTGACAGTGCGGCCCACAGCGGGCCGATAGGCGTGTCTTCAAGTTTACCGTACCAAACGTTATCCATTATTTTCAGCGTGGTAAATCGGATCACCCACATGAATCGAACCGACGGTCCGTGGCCAAGCATAGGTCCCCAGACAGTTGTCACGGCTTTTGTTCACATTTTTCAGCACGTCGGCATCTTTTTCAGCTGTCACAGGATCGATGTTGACCATCACGCACCGCTTTATCGGCCGGACCGGCAAAATCGCCGTGGCATCGGCCGATTCTCCAAAAACCAATGACCCATCGATCCAGCTATCTTCGATGTATGGGGTTGGGTCATCGCTCTCAATGATTAAATTAATACGAAAACGACGCAGGTCTAAATCAGCCCCATGAACGTCTGATAAGCGCTTGATCGTTCCGGTAGTGATGATCGAGATCGGAGCCGCATCAAAAGCACCCCGATTTAACTGCATAAGGTGGACCGGTTTTTTATATTGAGTTGCAAGGTCTTGGCGCAATAGGGTTGATGAAATGGTGTGGATCTTTCCTTCAGGTGTGGTCACCTGAATTTCGCTATCTTTCCGGTTGCCGCTATTTATGAATTCTGGCTGATATTGCACGATACGGGGGACATCACGGCCGGTTAGCCATGGAAACGTTGAGTGGTCATTACTTCGCACAAACGCATATCGTCGATCTCCGCGAAAGCCATACCAATACATATCGGCCGATTCAATCGGAGTTCCTTTCATTGATTTAACCGGGTAAATCCAAATCTCTTTTACTGTGCCTACTTTTTTCATCTTTGTCTTGTTCCTGACATCATCTTAGGATGATGTCGCGCTATCAAACCAACAATCGCTTAAACCAGCAGTGCTTTAATCTCTTCAGGCGGGATTTCGCCAAAATATTGACGCAAATTGACACTCTCTAGTGCGGCTTCTAGCGACGGGGCATCATAACGTGTGCCGATTAGATGTGACTGCAATTCTTCAATTTCAGTTAAACCGGCAAACGTGCCGAAAAAGCGAATCGACTCGATTACCCCTTTTTCTACGTTAATGCGCACGTCCAATTTTCCGGCCTGAAATTCACCCGTGTTCTGTATATTAAACTTCGGAGCCCGCCCATAATTCCAATCCCATGCGCCAAAGCGGATTTCACGCAGCTTCTCAATCTCTTGCCAGTCCGATTCGGTCAATACAAATTCATCTGGCTCATCGCTGCCAAAAATCCCTCTAATTAGCGCCTGTTTTAATAACCCGATCGTAAATGATTCTTTGATATGGTCTTGAACGTTGGTTACAAAATTTCGCACCGACTGCACAGCGGTCGATTCAATCTTGACTTGACGAGGATTCAAAGCCTGCATCATGTGCTGAACGTTTGTATTGAACAAAATCGTCCCGTGGCTAACCATGCGCCCGCGTGAAGCATATTGAGCATTGCCGGAAACTTTCTTCCCATCTACAAAAATATCGCTCTTGCCTTTTAGTTCGGCCGAAACGCCTAGCTCATTTAAAACCTGCACCACTGGGTCTACAAATCGACTGTAGTTGTGCAAATTCTCGGCCGCGCTTGAGATGTAGCTGAAATTTAGATTCCCATGGTCATGGTAAACCGCCCCGCCACCTGAAAGCCGCCGGACGACATGAACGCCCCTCTCTTCAATGTAGGTTGGATCTACTTCTTCTACCGAATTTTGATTACGGCCGATAATAACTGAAGGTTCATTGACATAAAATAGCAGCAACTCAGGTTCGTTTGTCACATATCGCAGCAGAAACTCCTCGATGGCAAGGTTTGTGCTTGGGTCGGTTACATTTTGATTGCTTACGTATTTCATGGCTCTGTTTCCAAAAGAAGAAAAATAAATAACAGCACGAATCTATAATATACACTTGATTTCAAATTTAAAAAGTTAATTAACCTGCATTTTCCACTCTTTTGGCATACGTAGCGCCATAGTGATGCTGATCGGAATTTATTACGGTTGCTTAAGAAAGACGGCAAATTAATTTTATCCCAACAATTCTTGTTTAAACTCTCCAAATAGTTCAATTGTTTAGTTGAAATTACGAGGTGAATTTAACAATGAAACGCTATACACAAACAAGCGCCTTTCTACTTTCACTCTTTGCTCTCTTGTTGTTGGTGGCTTGTAGCAGCCCCGCCACCGAAGAAGCTGCCATTGTTGAGCCAGCGGCAGTACCCGAAGTGGTAGAAGAAGAGATAGAGACAGAGGAAGTAGTCGAATCTGTTGAAATAGAAGCAGTGGAAGTAGAGCCGGTAGAAGAGGCTCAAGTAGAAACTGAAGTGGAAGTGGAAGTTGAAGAAGCGGTTGCTGATGAACCACAGCCAGAAGCTGAAATGGTTACCGTTTCAACAACTGACTTCGATCAGATTGGCAAGACCGGCCGGCCGCAGTTTTTAAACTCCTATGCCGACTGGTGAAGTACTTGACGCACTAACGCACCCGTCGTGAACGGGTTAAAGAGTACGTTTGAAGGTCAAGTAGACTTTTTTGATTTAGACATTGATGATCCTGATTTAGATGCATTGCGTCAGGCTCAGCGGATTAACAATCGCAGCCATTACATCTTACTGGCCCCCGATGGTGAAACCGTTTTACGCCAATGGTTTGGCCCACTCGACGCCAGCTCGATGGAAGCACAACTTACGGCCGTGTTGCGAGACAACGGATATTAAAAGCTTCTAAATTTTAACTAAACACACTTTGAAAAGGGTGGTTGATTCGATTGAATTAGCCACCCTTTTTGTTTGTCATTTCAGCATGTCTCGATTGAAATAGGCAGGCTGATCAACCCAATCACCTACACCTGGGTGCTTTAATCCCGAGCTTATCGATGCTAAGCTTGGCGAACGATGTGACTGCATCCCTTAAACTTACAACGATGGGAGAAAGATTGTGCGCCAAAAACTCAAAACCTATATTCCGATTATCCTGCTGTTGCTTGCGGTCGGGATTCCATCACGGTTAATACCTGATAGCTTTCCATATTGGTACGTGACTTATGCCGGTGATTTTTTATGGGCAATGATGGTCTTTTTTCTCTTTTGCCTCTTTTTTCGCTGGGGGTCGTTTCAGACTTTCATCATCGCCCTATTAACGACATATCTTATTGAAGTGAGCCAGCTGTTCCAGCCAGACTGGCTCAACTATCTTCGCTCTTTCAAATTAATCGGGCTGGTCATCGGCTACAGTTTTATTTGGTCTGATATCATTGCTTACACGCTGGGCATTTCGTTAGGCGCAATCATCGATGGTTTGTTGCTCAGGCGGCTCTACCACAATCATAAACAGACGGCCGCCTAATGGCCATATACTTTTTCTCCGGCCGGTATTTTGACTGAAAACTTGTTTTCGGCCAGTGGACGTGGACAGGTAGCCCAAGGTGTAAATGCGCAAGGCGGGTTGGTCGCCTTATTAAAATCAAGCACGATGTTCCCCTCATCATCGACCGGCTCTGTCGTTAAGAATCGTCCTCCCCCATATGTTTCAGAGCCTGACAACCCATCAGCCACAACCAAGAAAAAGCGTTTTGGATCGGCCTCTTTGAAGGCAACCAAGCTGCGTTTCTCTCCGTCAACTTCAATATCAATGGTGCCGGGTGAAATATAATCTTCATCTGTTCCCAAAATTGTGGGGACGGGAACAATACGCGGTTGATCATAGGGTTTAAAGGCCCCCTGTATGCGCCATTTTTCTTCGGCCGGATACCGATCAACACCGACAAAGGTTTGGATCAGTTCGCTATTTGAGTCTCGCACGCGAATCCCCAGCGTATCTCCTCTCTTTATCACAAACCAATTCACCGTACCGATTTCAAAGATTGTTGGGCCCCCTTTATCTCGGTCTGAAAGCACGGCCATTTGGCTAACTTGCTCCCCATTTTGAATCACCGTTACATCAGAATTGATCTCTATCGAAATGCCATCCTCGGCAACGATAAACCGGCCGATTTCGTGGGGCAACCCGGCCGGAAATTGACACCGATTGGTGCCAGCGGAACCAAAGCTGTTTTCACCTAGTTGAAGCCAATGAAGACCGACCAAGCTCAAATACCCAGTTGGGTTTTTAAGATCTGCAAGGCGCTGCTTCTCCCATTCTGCCATTACTTCTGCGTACGTTTCTGTTGTCATACCTCATCCAAAATTAAAAAAAATCACAGCCCATTGATTAAGGGGCACTGCATCATTTATGGCTAATCGTTAGCCCACCTGTTTGATGTTCAGTCGTGACCCAAATCTTACCCATCCAAGTGTGCCATCCGGCCGTCGAATAAGCTGTGACTGAGATCCGTTTACCGGCCCTTCAAGCGCTTTGAAAGCGTCGGTTGAAATCATCTTAACTTCAAACCACGGCGTAGGTGGACGGGGTGGATCGTTTTCTGTAGGGAACCCTTGCTTGGCTCGAATTTGGGCGATCAGCTTATTCCCTTCCAATTTGATTTCCAGATCCATAATCGGCCGAGAATAGATTCCAACCAACTCAGCAACCATCGCGTCACTCGGATTAAACGGAGCGGGCTCAGCATCGGGCTTAATGTCGCAAACATTTTCAATGAGCCAAGCCTCGATCGCATTATTAAAGTGTGTCCCCATCTGCCCATTTGTCAGCGAAACAAACGCAAAGTTCTTGCTAGGTATCAGCTTAAAAGCGGATAGCTGACCGACGGTGGCCCCACCATGCCGATAGGCGGTATGGCCACCGGTGTCTTCCACAAACCAGCTGTGTGCGACCGAGCCTTCACCATGGCCGATCTCGAATTGGGGTTGCCACATTTGGGCCATGACTTCTTTGGGGATCGCTTGCACCCCGTCGGCCGTTTTCCCCCCATCAAGATAAAACTGAGCAAAAGTAAGCATATCGCCAGCTGAGGCGGCCACCGCCCCGGCCGCATACATCGCTTTTGGCAACGGCCACGGACCCGCAACCTGCACCTGATCATCTTCAACCGAATGCCCTACCGCAAAGCTGCGCAGCATCACCTCGCCAGCCCGAATCAGGCTGTTTTGCATCCCCAATGGTTCAAACAGCATATCGACGAGCGCATCTTCAAATGGCTTGCCGGTTATTTTTTCAATGATCGCCCCAGCTAGGGCAAAAGAAGAATTGTTATAAGAGAAAGAGAAATTGATGGGGGCAAGCTGCGGCAATTGGGCCATCGAACTGACATATCGATCGAGTGCATCATCGCCGCTGCCGGTTTCAATAAAATGATCACCGACCCATCCGGCCGAATGTGTGAGCAGCTGACGAATCGTAGCTGTCGTCGAAGCGGTCTCGTCCTGCACCCTAAAATCGGGCAAAACGGAGCGAATTGGCGCGTCTAAGTCAATCTTCCCTTGATGTGCCAATAACACGATCAAGGTGGCGGTCATTAGCTTGGTATTCGAGCCGACCTGAAACAGGGTGTCGGCGGTCACCGGCAAGGGATGATCGATATTGGTCACCCCGGCCGTAAAATATTCCGGCCCATCGGCCGTTAACACACCAATGCTTACCCCTGGCACATTAAATTCCGCCATTTTTTCGGCAATCAGTTGTTCAAACTCTGCTTTCTTTTCCACTTTTTGTCCCTAATCCTTGGGACAGTTCATACGTCCCATTGTCACGTCTTTCCATCACAATTAACTGACAATTGAATGGATTACGCAAATCTAGGAATTCTTCGACCGTTAGCCGATACCAACGCATCATAAATACGCGAAGGGCCGCCCCATGGCTGACGATGAGACAGTTTTCTGCAAAGTCTGGCCGTTCAAATGCCCGGTGCAAAGATTCAAGAAAAGTACTCATCCGGTCATAGACATCGGCCGAAGATTCACCGTCTGGCAGACGATAGTAAAAGCGGCCATACTCCCGACGCTCTTGCATTACCTCTTCCCGATTATCACGCATGCTCCAATGTCCAAATTCCTGCTCACGAATGCGCGGGTCTTCCCATACATCTACCACATTGGGGCCAATACCCTCTGAAATTCCTGCATAAGTTTGGCGGGTGCGTTTAAACGGCGATACATACGCTTGCACGGTTTCTGTGCCAATCAGCGCGGCAATCTCGCCTCCAGCCGCTAAGGCTTGTTGTTCACCCGTCTTTGTTAAAACAATTTCATGATCGGGCAATTTGGCGTATAGGTTTTTATCAACGTTGGCTTCAGATTCCCCATGACGGACAAGAATAATTCGTTTTGGTTTCATAGATTAATAAAAGATAGAGGATAGAGAGAAGAGATAGGGATCAAAAATATTTGGCAGGTTTTTAAAAAGCAGATTTGCAGCACAGAGATGGTTTAGAAATCTGCCAAATCTTCAGTCTCTATCAAAACTGTCCGAACTATTAGAGTCCACGCACCAATTGGTACTTCCCTTTATCATCCATTTCTAAGATCAGGATCTGGCAGTTATCCGCATAATCTAGGGCCAAATATTCTTCAACTTTTAGGCGAAGCCAGCGCATCAGAAAAACGCGTAAAGCGCCTCCGTGGCTGACAATTAGGGCATTGGGTGGGAAATCGTCCCTTTCGAAGGCGCGGTACATCGACTCTAAAAAGGTGCTGATCCGATCGTAGACATCGGCCGAGGATTCACCATTAGGCGGCCGATAATAAAATTTACCGTACTCGGCCCGGGCTTGTAAAAGAATCTGCGCATCATCCATCGACACTAAATTGCCAAACCCTTGCTCACGAATCCGTGGATCTTCACGTACATCGGCTAGATTTTGCTCGATGTGCCGCGTAATCCCTTCAAATGTTTGTCGGGTCCGTTTAAACGGTGACACATACGCCTGTATTTTTTCTTGACCGATGATCTCGGCGATTTCAGCTCCGGCCGCTAATGCTTGGTGCTCCCCTTTTTTGGTAAGTCCGATTTTATGGTCTGGCACTTTGGAATAAACAGTTGCGTCCGCATTGCCCTCAGACTCTGCGTGGCGAATTAAAATAATACGTTTTGGTTTCATAGTTTAGAAAAAGATAGGGACAAGAGATAGAGGATAGGAAATTAGCCGTACCGTCGGTAAATTCAACAATTGATTCGCCTATCTAAATATCTTGAATTATAGTTTGCCCCGAGACTATCAACATTATCAGAGAGCTACAAGTTTTCATCTGCCTAAATCGGGGCGGTCTCCTTTAGTCAAATTTATACAACTATCTAAAACCTATGAAATATTTTGATTTAACTTCACAAGAAATTATCGCGAATCCATATCCTACGTATGCAAAAATGCGGGCGGCCGGGCCAGTTGTTAGGGGAAAAGTGCCTTTTTCAAAAGATGTTTACATCGTTAGCCGCTATAAGGATGTCGTCTCTGGCCTAAAAAATCCAAAAATTTTAAACAAAATGAAATGGAGTACAGGGGTCAAAAATGAGCGTATTAATCAAATGCTTAAACCCAAGATGATGCAGGCAATCGAACAAAGCATGTTAGCACAAGATGGAGATGAACATCGTCGCCTTCGCAGATTGGTTCATTTGGCCTTTACGCCCAAGCAGGTTTCAAAGCTCGCTTCAAATATTGATACGGTTGTGGAACAAAGATTAAGCAACTTGAACGATGGTGATTCCATCGATTTGCTTTCAGATTATTCATCAAAACTCTCAATCACAACCATTGGTGACCTAATTAATGTCCCTCAACGAGATAGACAAAGGTTTGAATACGAAACCCATAATTTTCTGAGAGAACGACAAAGCAGTATGCTCTTTTTGCTAGATCAGGTCAGAAGCGGGCTCAAATTGTTTCGTATCATTCGGCGTATCATTCGCAAGAGAAGCCAGAATTTAGGAGATGATTTTGTTTCAAAATTGATTCTTGCTGAATCAGAAGATGGGAAACTCTCTAGAGAGGAAGTAGAAGCAATGCTGTTTGTAATACTTCTAGGTGGCTACCAAACAACCTCACACCTAATAGCAAGTGGATTTTATACGCTTTTTCAACACCCTGAACAGTTGAATCTACTCAAAGAAGACCTAAGTTTGATCGACTCCACCGTTGAAGAAATCTTACGTTACACTTCATCAGTCGGGCATGGTGCTATACGAAAAATTGTCGAGGATACTGACATTGATGGTGTCACAGTTAAAAAAGATAACCAAATTCTTTTCCTGTTATCGGCGGCAAATCACGATGAAACGGTTTTTGATTCACCAGGTATTTTTGACATTCAACGTGAGAATAATAAGCACATCGCATTTGGCGGTGGCCCACACTTTTGCCTAGGAGCTGCACTGGCCAAATTAGAAGCGAAAACTAGCATCAAGAAGCTGTTTGAACAGTTTCCAAAAACTGAATTATCACCCGATATCGATCACAATGACTGGGCCTATACTCTAGCATCCCGATCACTCCGCTCTGTGCCAGTTATCCTTAGAAGATAAGTCAGCAACCTACCGGACCCATATCAAAAAACCGATAATGGTAAATAACAAGACACCACCCAATTGGGGGCATCTACAATCTCACTTATTTTCAGATCGGCCGCTGCGCTGCACAGGCAGTAGGCCTCGCTGGGTGTTAGGCCATGATTGGCCACGATCCAATCGATCATGTAGCGCACGGCGTTTTGAGAATTCTCAAACAGATCGGGGCCATGTGCGGTGGTGGCAAAATATCCGGCCGTATCGGCTTTGGTCAGTGGGCTAGGGGTCGTAAATTGCAGCTCTTTGATTTTGTGGTTTTTCAGCAGCTTAAAGCGCAATGTCACGGTCATAGGGGATTCGATCCCCATACCGCTGACCTCCCCATCACCCTGTGCGGCGTGACAGTCGGCCGTTGAAAACAAAGCCCCAGGAACAAATATCGGAAAGTAAGCGGTTGCCCCAGCGACAAGCCCCCGAATATCAACATTGCCCGCATGGAATCCTGGCGGGCCGGTATTGTGCTCACCGGCAGCGGCCGGGGCCACACCCATCACCCCACAAAATGGCTCAAACGGCACCCGGACCTTGTTGCTGTCTTTAAAGTAGCAAAAGTCATCTTTTAGATCCCAAAGCTGCATAAATGGGAAATCAAACGCTTTATCTTCGCCTAACAGCCCAAATCCGGGGACGTGTCCGTTCCACCCCCACCCTTTGTGCTTCAGCTCAAGAATTTCAACCGCAAGGGTATCTTCGGCCGTGGCACCTTTCACTAAAACTGGGCCGGTTAGCGGATGCCCCCCGCCTCTCTTTCGATTCGCAAAATCATGCTGAGTCGAAGTCGGAAGCACCTGGAAGTTACTTGCGTCTCGACACTCAAATACGACCGTGTCTCCAGAGTCAATTTCGATTCGCGGGGCTAGTCCGTTGTCCCAAACGTCGTGAATCACGCTGTCGTCTAAATAATGATCTGCCATTTCCTTCTCCTCGTGTCAATAGTGGATTCTACAGGCAATGGCTTTCAGATTCTAGGTTTTGGCTGAATGTGATCACCACGATCACAAATAAAAAAAGCTCGCTGCCAAAAAATTGGCAGCGAGCTTTTTTAAAATTTAGACTCGTTAAACAGTCGTGGTTATTTTTGTGCCACTAACTCAACAGCGATTTCAATTTCGTCGCTAATCAAGTCATCGCCCAAATCTGAAAAGAATGTGCCTGAGCCAAACTGGACATCATACAGTGATCGGTCAAATACGATGTCGGCCGTCCCGTTGACAACCCCGTCTGATTCTGATGCACTGGCTGTAAATTCAATTGGATTGGTAATCCCTTTGATCGTCAGATCACCGACAACTGCATAATTGTCGTTGCCAAGACTTTCAGCCGAAACAATCACCAAACTGGCGGTTGGGAACGTTGCCGTGCCAAAGAAATCGTCTGAGTTTAAATGCTCGACTAGACGGCCAGGTGCCCCATCGGTTGAAGCGATACTCGTCATATCGAGCACGAATGAACCCGCCACCAGTTCACCACCTGACAGGGTGAGTGAGCCTTCTGCTAAGTCAACGACGCCGGTGTGTGAGTTGCCAACCGGCTTGCTTCCGACCCACGCAACGTTACTCTCACTTAGAGAAACGGTGTAAACCGCTTCCTCAGCCATCTCAGTTTCCTCGGCTTCTTCAACCATAGCCGCTTCTTCCATCATTGCAGCATCGCCGCTTAGGGCAACCAACTCAACAGCGATTTCAATTTCGTCGCTAATCAAGTCATCGCCCAAATCTGAAA
>JAHDEB010000058.1:4438-7697 GCA_020629055.1 Chloroflexota bacterium | reverse complement strand
CATCATACAGCGATCGGTCAAACACAATGTCGGCCGTCGCGTTGACAATACCGTCAGACTCTGTTGCATTCGCTGTAAATTCGATTGGATTAGTAATCCCTTTGATCGTTAGGTCACCCACAACTGCATAATTGTCGTTGCCAACATTTTCGGCCGAAATGATGTCCAAACTGGCGGTTGGGAACGTTGCCGTACCAAAGAAGTCGTCTGAGTTTAAATGCTCGACTAGACGGCCGGGTGCCCCATCGGTTGAGGCGATACTCGTCATATCGAGGACAAACGAGCCTGCCACCAGTTCACCGCCTGAAAGGGTGAGTGAACCTTCTGACAGATCTACAACGCCGGTGTGTGAGTTGCCAACCGGCTTGCTACCGAGCCATGAAACATTGCTGTCACCTGCTGAAATGGTGTAGACTGCTTCTTCGGCCATTTCAGTTTCTTCAACTTCTTCAACCATTTCGGCTTCTTCAGCTTCTTCAGCCACTTCAACTTCTTCTACCGTTTCAACAACTACAGCCGGTTCTTCGACTTCATTATCTGTCTCAACAACCTCAACCGGTTCATCAACTGTTTCTATTTGTGGGTTACATGCGATTGTCAAAGCACCAACTAGCATCAGCATCAACCCTAGAATTAATTTCCTACTCATATCTACCTTCCTAAATTAATAAATTTCCATGCAAAAAGAGGTACCCCTTCGATCGTTTGGGGGCACCTTTCTAAACCAATTGTCATTTTACAGATTATTAGGTCGGGGATATTGGACTATTCTGGGTGATGATTGTACTTTTCCCGAATCTCTCCCCGAAATTTCAGGGGCGTCAGGTTTGTCTCTCGCTTAAAGAAGCGGGAAAAATAGGCACTGTCATTAAAACCGAGCGTGTGGCTAATCTCGGCCGAGGTTAAATCTGTGTAGGCAAGCAGGCGCTTCGCTTCAAGCATAAGGCGCTGATGGATGAGCTTTGATGGTGGGACTCCGAGAACAGACTTTACCCGCTCGGATAAATAATCGGCTGTGATGTTCAGCTGACTGGCATAATGCTTAATTCGATGTTGCTCGAAGTATTGATCTTCAACCAGTTGTTGAAACTGATCAATTAAACCATCCAACTCATCGTCGTATTGTTTAAAATGGATATTGTAGAAGCTTTCGAGTTTAAGGAACACCAATTTTAGAAGGTGAGCGATCGCCTCATTTGTAGGATCACCAGAACGGCTAAACTCATCTAAAAGTAAATCAACCAGTTTTTGCAGTTCAAGCCCTTCTTCATGACCCAGGTAGAGGACGGGTGATCTGTTAACTAGCTGGAAAAATTCATAAATTTTTAAATCAAATTGACTATGGGTTAAATCAGGCTCCATGAAAAGCCTGTACCCTTCCGGGGGATGATTAACCTCGAAATAGTGAGTCTGCCCTGGTTTAAACATGAAGATCGTATTCGGCCGAATCTCATAGGGGATAAAGTCGATGTAATGGGTCCCTTTACCACCGGTAAACCAGAAGATCGTATAAAAAGAATGGCGGTCAGGTTCAGTCGACCCGTTACCAAATTCGGCCGGATTTAAACGGCCCATTTGAAGTGACGAGTTTAAATTTGTGATTTTAGGTAGATGGTATAGTTGAATGTCGTTTGGGTTAACGCGCATAATCTGATGTTAGTTGGTTTACCTAATCTTGCAAGTTTTCTTGCGGCCGTAACCGGTATTTTGACCGGTCTACTCGAGAGAAAGTTTTAGTTTTGGGGGTAGGAGTATCTTTTTTTAATCACGGTTGTTATGCGTGTCGTGATCATACAGTTTAGTTAAGAAAACTATGACGAATGAAACAGATATGATTAAACAAGCGCAAAGCGGTGACGTCGAAGCATTCGAACGGCTTTATGATCGTTTCTACACGCCTGTTTATACATATATTTATTATCGCGTAGGAGATCGGTCTTTAGCTGAAGACCTAACAAGTGATGTCTTTGAGCGCATGGTTATAAAGATCGATGATTGGAAACCGATGGGCAAGCCATTTATCGCGTGGCTTTACACAATCGCAGGAAACTTGGTACGAAACCACTTAAAAAGGCAGAAACGTATTACGTGGCTCTCGCTAAATGAGCGAGATGCAGATTCCGGGGAAAATTTGATGACTCTAATCGGCAAAAAACTCCAGCACGAGCAGCTAGCTCGGGCACTCAATCAGTTAACAGAGGATCAACGTCAGGTCATTATTTTGCGCTTTTTGCAAGGTGAATCGATAACGGCAGTAGCTAGTGCGGTTGGTAAAACTGAAACTGGAATCAAGGCGTTACAGCGCAGGGCGATTCATTCGCTCGGCCGCATCCTCGAAAAGGAGGGCGTTCATGTCGCATCCTAATTTCGACGACATGTTAAACACCTGCCTCGATCTTCTCCAACAAGGGGCAAGCGTTAACGACTGTTTAGAACGGTTCCCAGATGCACAGGCTGAACTTCGGCCGATTTTAGAGTTAACGGCTCAAATGAATCTAATCGAGTTCGAGCCTCCTTCAATCCCTGCCTTTAGGAAGGGTAGAAATCGATTAAAAACCGCCGTTCAAACCAAACAAACCAAAACCTCTGGGTTCGGCTGGGTCGAAAATTTCTCAGCCGGCATGGGGCTTTGGTTTGCGTCATTATTTAATCAAGATAAACGCGTGGGCCCCCTAATTGCCCGCACCGCATTTGCGAGCTTGCTCCTCGCATTTAGCCTCTTCTTTTCAGTCAATGCATCGGCCGACAGTTTGCCTGGGGACATGTTATACCCGGTCAAAACCTTAAGCCAACAGGCACGTATACGCCTAACACCACCCGAACAAAGATCGGCCGTGGTTGCTCAAGTCTCGGCCAGCCGTGTTGCAGACCTCGATGCCATTCTCAATGATAAAGAACGGAAAGCAACCGTTACAATCTACGGCCCCGCCACAATCATCAACGACGACATCATCATGGTTGAAGGCTTTGAGATTTGGTTAACCCAAGAAACAGTTAAGCATATTGAATTTGAAGAAACCGATGTCGTTGAAGTCACGGTCGCATTCAGCAACGGGGTACTTTCAGCGCTTCAAATCGACCAAAGTGACCTCGATCATGATGACATCATTGTTACAGAGCGTGATCCAGAGAAAGATATAACCCCGGAACCAGTTTTATCCGCTACGCCTGATGCGACCCCGAGTATCGAAAACACCGATGACGCTGATTCTGAACCAGGTAACTCTGGGAACGTGGATGAACCTGAAAAAGGCAACTC
>JAHDEB010000058.1:0-4338 GCA_020629055.1 Chloroflexota bacterium | reverse complement strand
AAAGGCAACTCTGGCGATCGGGACGACAATAAAGACAAAGACAAAAACGAACCCAACAAAGGCAATTCTGGCGACCGCAATGACAATAAAGATAAAGACAAGGTCAAAGATGAGCCGAGAAATGGCAACTCCGACTCGCGCGACGACAACAAAGATAAAGACAAAGTCAAAAATGAGCCGAGAAATGGCAACTCCGACTCGAGCAATGACAAAAAAGATAGTGGCAACTCCGGTAACCAGGATGAATACAAAGACAATTCTGGATCCGGCAACGATAACAAGAACAAAAAAGAGGATAAGTAAACTTAAAGAAATGATCCGCTAAACATCGTCTCAACAAGACCGGTCTGTTCAAACGAAACGGGGCGTTTGACAGCAAAAACAACTAGCTTGGCCACGCCAGTTCGTGGGGGGTATGGCCACCTTCTTAAACACAAAAGTTAATAACACGTCAAAGTTAGGCAATGAATTCAAGCCGAAGGATTGCGGCTGGGTTGTCGCTGCCTGTTGAACAAATGCCATAGCAAAAAAATTTATTCGATTTCCCTGATCACCTGTCAGATCAGCGGCATATTCCATTTTATTTTGAGGTACTTTTCATTCCTGTTTGCTGAGTTTCGATGAGTGGTTCGCAGCATCGCTTTTCAACAAACAGACACTATCAAATGACCTCTAAGGATATTTACCAATGCGAAACTTAATACGACAAACCGCTAAGCGTTCCTTAATATTTGCAAGTTTATTCTTGCTCGCGTTCTCTCTATTGGCATCTGCAAACCAGCTATTTGGTGCAAACCAGATAGATTTAGCTTATGAAGTTGACAGGTCAGCTGTGCCGACCCTAAATGAGTACGATCTCACCTATTCTGTAGACGTAGGCGATGGAACGAACATTATGGTTCTCGACGATCAAGACCAACTGATCACCCACTGGCAAGATCTTAACAGCACGACAATTACGTTTACCACAAATGTCACATCGTTTCATGTAACGGTCGATGATGTTTCGAATCCGGCCGAAATCGGCAGCATAAGCAAGTTAAGTCTTAAAGACGGATATCTGTGGGCATATTCTCATGGCTTTGATGACAATTTTTGGTTAGACAGCCAAAGGCAAGTCTTCTTGGATCGGAATCTTCCGGCCACCTATAATCTTGTCAGCGAATTTATAACTGAAACGGATAACGGGCCGGGAAGCTTTGATATCAGCGAATTTCAAGAAATAATGGATGCCGGCTGGAGCATTAATAATCATTCAACCACTCATGAAGAAGGCTGCTCGGTCTTCTTAACCCAAGCGGAGAGAAGGGCTGATGTTCTTGCGGCTCAAGCCGCCTTAAACGACTTAATTGATCGATCATCAAGACCAGATTACAACGTGATTGGATTTTCAATCCCTTGCGGTGGTGACATTCAGTATGAACATTACCCTCCGGCCGTTTTCGATATCCGCGATAACAATGAAGCCACCCTTTTATACGTAGAAGGCGGGTTAGACACATGGCCACCGATCATGGATGTAACCTCCCCCATCGATCCAAATGCGTTAGTCGTTCGCGACGGCCGCATCGATGGCGAAAATGGTTACGCGGAAGGGATTATTGAAATTTTTGATGACTTACATTGGCGAGCAACATCTGAATTATTCGATGTGAACCTGCCATACTGGTATACAACATTTTCTCATGGCTCTGACCTGTTTGGTGATAATACGGCCGCCTTAGAGCAGACGCTAGATTACCTAGTCGCAACGTATGGCACAGGTGGTACGGATGAAGTTTGGATCGCGCCAACCGACGTTGTTTATAGCTACCTGATTTTAAGGGATACAGCAACAGTCTCACGCGTTGACTCCCCAACGCCATCTCCAACACCAACTGAAATCCCGGTAGAAACCCCAACGGAGACCCCGATAACGCCAGAACCTAGCCCAACAACTATCCCATCCCCTACACCAACTCTAAGCCCAGTGGCATGTAACGAGTTTGATAACCCAGACTTCGAAAATGGCTTATCAGATTGGCAGCCGTTTGGCACGCTTGAAATTGTTCCCGGCCGGACCGACAACGGGTTAGCCGTAACAAATGGATATGCATCACAATCGATTAGTGTCTCGCAACTCGATGGGTTTACGTTTAAAGGATATACAGCCATCAATCAACTCGATCCTCAAAGCTGGACCGGAGTTGGGGTTGACTATCTTGATAGTGCAGGTGAAGAAATTGGCGAAGTGGCATTGCAAATCATTCCAACGACTGCAAATGAATTTGATGAGTTCGAAATAACCGGCACGCCACCAGAAGGTACCGCTTCTATCGAGGTTTGGCTATTCTCGGCCAGCACCCAAGCTCAATTCATCATTGATGACCTGACTTTCGAATGGGACTCATGTGAGGTCTCGACACCGACTCCTGAACCCACCCCGACTGAGGAACCTCCCATTGAACCAACGATGACACCAACGCCACCTTTTGAAGAGACCGCGACACCCGTTGGCACCGAAACACCTGCGGCCACTCCGACACCAGATTCCACTGAAGAACCACAATCCGGAGGCTCAAATTTCATCTATTTGCCGATCCTCGTTCGCTAATACCCCACAGGAGCAGTTAGTCCGAATAGTTTGACATGAGTTATCTCGCATCCTGACTCAGAAAAGGCCCAACCGATCGGTTGGGTCTTTTCATTTGCAAAAAGAAAATTCTCAAGTAAAGATAGCCTTAGCATAAATAGAAAGTTAGGCAATTTGAGCAATTTTTTTTTAGGCAGGTTCATTTTTGGTTCTCGGTTGTTATACCTATTAAGACTGAGATCAAGCAACTAGCCCGGGTATTGCATGATGAACGAGACGGATCTAATAAAACAAGCACAAGCAGGTGAACCAAAAGCTTTTAGTGAGTTATATGCTCGCTATCACAAAGCCGTTTATACCTATATCTATTATCGGGTAGGACAACGCCCTTTGGCAGAGGATCTGACGAGTGATGTGTTTGAACGCGTGGTAAAGCAAATTCATACTTGGCGGCCGGTTGGAAAACCTTTCATCGCCTGGCTATACACCATTGCAGGAAACCTAGTAATCAATCACACCAAACGCCAGAACCGAATTGAATGGCTCCCGCTAAATGATCAAGAGGTTTATTCAGGAGATAGTTTGATGGCTCAGATAGGTAAAAAGTTAGAAACAGAAAAAATTGCAGAAGCGTTAAACCAACTAACAGAGGAGCAGCGCCAAGTCATTATTCTTCGGTTTTTACAACAACAGACGGTGACAACCGTTGCCAAAGCTATCGGAAAATCTGATGCCAGCATCAAATCTCTGCAACGTCGCGCAATAAACGCCCTTCGCAGAATCCTAGAAAAGGAAGGTGCCCATGTCTAGTCAATCATCACAATCATTTGACGACATTCTAAATTATTGCCTTGACCACATGCATTTAGGTGGAACAGTGTCTGAGTGTCTGGAAAAATTTCCAGCGTGGAAGGAAGAGCTTCTTCCTATTTTGGAAATCACTTCATTAATTTCGCAGACGCAATATGAACCGATTTCTGAACAAGCATCCTTGGCTGGCGAAGCCAATATGCTTAAAGTGCTCGAAGAAGAAAAGCTCAATCAGAAAGCCGTTTATCCGCTTGCTTCGTTTTTTGCTCCGGTTCGTTTCCTTTATCAAATTTTATTTAGTGAGGAAACACACCCAATGACCCGAGTTACCCGAACTGCATTTGCTAGCTTACTGTTAGCGTTCAGCTTCTTTTTTACCCTCAACGCCTCGGCCGACAGTTTGCCCGGCGACATGTTGTACCCGATCAAAACCCTTGGGCAACAGGCTCGCCTACAGTTGGCGGCACCTGAACAAAAGTCGGCCGTCATTTCCCAAATCACGGCCACACGTATCGCCGAACTCGATGCACTTCTTAACGACAGCGGCCGAGTTGCAACCGTCACGCTCGACGGCCCTGTCACCATAATCGACGATAATACCATTATGGTAGAAGGGTTTGAGATCGAATTGACCGCAGAAACAATTCAACATATCGAGTTTTCTGATGGTGACGTGATCGAAATCACCATCCAGCTTAGCGATGGAACACTTTCCGCTATCGAAATAGATAAGAGCGATCTAGAAAAAGATGACACGATTAATAGAAGCGGCTTCGGAAACGATAACGAAAACGCAAATGAGGCAGTTGAGACGATTACACCAGAGCCGACAATAGAAAATACTGCGGTTCCAGAATCAACCGAAACAACCCCTGCCAGCGCATACCCTACGCCAGCTCCGGATAATGGATCTAACAGCAACGATTCAGACAATCAGAACGGAAACGACGATTCCG
>JAHDEB010000302.1 GCA_020629055.1 Chloroflexota bacterium | reverse complement strand
GCTCCCCCCGAGGTGAAGGATTGAGCGCCCGCTCAATTCTCACCTCACTTTTTTTATAAAGACCCATTGAGGTCTTTTTTTTTACCTGTTGGGGGACGCTTAGTTCTTCAGTTAGGTCGCTAAGCTGACCATCTTGAGCTTATGCGAGTTCAAACTCTTTCCAACGCCCACCCCTAAATCGTTGAAAATAAACGACTGCAAGCGTAACCAAGTAGATTAAGGCTGCAATCCAAGCACCGGTGACACCCATGTCTAATCTAAAGATGGCTAACCAAGCCATAGGCAAAAAGAATCCCCAAGCAAGGATGAGACGCGTGAGCATCGTGAATGTTGTATCCCCCCCGCCCATGAGTGCACCGGACAGAACGATGCCCGCCCCATCAAACATTTGGTAAATGGCGATAATCGTTAGGATCGAAACACCAGCGGCAATCACCGAAGGATCTTCGGTAAAAATACTCATTAAGAATTCGGGAGCGATAATGTAGGAAAAGCCGATGAGCCCTGTGCCGATCATACCGATAATCAAAGCACGATAGGCGGCTTTCTCGGCCGTGGATGTGTCGCCAGCCCCCACAAATTGGGAGACTAGGCTAGAAGCGGCCATGGCGATCGCTAGACCAAAGGTAAAAGAGATGCTCATGTACTGCACGGCGATTTGGTTAGCTGCCAAGGTTTGGGTTCCTAGACGGCCGATAAAAGCGAAAAAGACGCTGAACGAGCCGATTTCAATAAAATCCCCCAATCCAGCAGGTAAGCCAACCCCGATTACCGTGCGGATGTCGGCCCAAGGTGCCAATCGTGGCCGGCCGGTATCAAATTCAGCGCGATTTTTAGGCGACCATAGAATCAGTGCGGTTACCCCAAGGTTAAAAAGATTGGCCAAGACTGTCGCCCATGCCGCACCGGCGATACCCATCGCCGGGAAACCAAGATTGCCGGGGACCATCACCCAGTCTAAAAAGATGTTTACAGCGACCATGCCCCACATCATAAACATGGGAGTACGCGAATCGCCACGGCCGACAAGAAAGGCCCAACCGACAGCGCTTAGCATGGCGATCGGAATTTCTAGAGCGCGAATACGCATATAGAGTGAGCCGAATTCACCGACCCGGCCGCTATCGGCGGGGGTTGCCCATCCCATAATGATGGTAAACAGCCATGGCAAAATGAGAACCGAAATTGAAAGTAGACCGGCAACGGCAATACCGCGCCAAACAATGTCCCCTATCTTTTTAAAGTCACCCGCCCCGTATGCCCGGCCGATAAATGCGACCAGCGCGTTTAGGGAATTACGGTAAAAAACAAAAAAAGTAAAAAAGATGACCCCAGCTAACCCTACGGCCCCGATCGCTTCTGTACCCAAAGAGGAAATAAACCAAGTATCAATAACACCCAACAGCGTCTGGGCGATGTTTTGCAAAACAAGGGGCGTCGCAATGGCAACGACCTGCATATTTAGTGATCGAGATTGATCAATGGTTGACCCGGTCATAGAACAATGTTTCTTAATTAAGATGAAGGCAAATAAAAAGCCAACCGGCCGACCGATTGGCTGCTTGAATGTCGCTCCATTATAGCGGTGTTTTGCCCTACAAATCTTATTGTTTATCGTATTCCTGTACTGTTGCTGCGCTTAGGATGATTTGACTTAGCCTTGCATTTAAGTTCGCGCAATCGGCCGATTTTTTGAGAAAAATACAAATTTGTCACAAATGACAAAAATCGCTCGTCTATGGTTTAAGATTGACATGACACAATGTTCAAAACCAAATAGGAGAAACCCATGAGCAGAATCGAAGGAATTAAAACCGGGGGTGGTTTAATTGCATGGATGACTCGGATTGGCAGCAAAATAAAGCTTGGTAAAGTTGTCACACCGATTTATGCCCAATCACTGAGCCCGGCGGTCATGTGGGGTGTTGGGCAGATGGATTTATCCCACGACATGGTAAAGGCGATTCCTAAGCATATTGTGCACTTGGCAGAAATGCGGGTAGCAACCCGTGTGGGCTGCCCATTTTGAATTGATATCTCGACTGCCGTTGGCAGAAATCACAAATTAAGCGAAGACCAAATTTATAATCTAGCCGATTATGAAATAAGCGAGCATTTTAGTGCGGCCGAACGTGCGGCAATCGCCTACGCCGACCGGATGACAGATGTGCCGGTCAATGTGCCTGATGAGCTGTTTGCAGAGCTAAAAAGCCATTTTAATGATAAACAGATTGTTGAGCTGACTGCGATTATTGCTCGCGAAAATTACAGAGCCCGCTTTAACCACGCACTTTTAATCGGGTCAGATGGATTTACCAATGAAGGGGCGTTTTGCCCGGTGCCGGTGAGGCAGTAGCCGTTGGCCTGCGGCCCAGAGGTCGGTCTGCTTCGCTATTCAGTGATCGGTGAGTGGTTATCTCACCGACTACCGATTACCGGGCCGCAGGCAACTGAATACCGAAAATGGAAACTTTCGATACACTTCGCCCCTATCTGTTCGCAATCGCCTACCGTATGTTGGGCAGCGTGATGGAGGCTGAAGATATGGTGCAGGAATCGTGGATACGCTGGGAGCGGGTTGATCCGTCGGCCGTGCAAAATCCTAAAGCGTTTTTAGCCAAGACGGTGACCCGCTTGTGTCTGGATCATTTAAAATCGGCGAAAACCCAACGTGAGCAGTACACGGGTGAGTGGCTGCCGGAACCGATCTTAACGGATCAGGCAACTAGGCTAGCGAATGCAGATTCTCCCGACCAACTGGTAGAGCTAGCAGATTCGCTTTCATTTGCGTTTTTGCACATGCTGGAAAGGCTGACCCCGGCCGAACGCGCCGTCTTTCTGTTACGCGAGGTGTTTGATTACGATTATCCAGCTATCGCCGAAATCGTAGAGAAAAACGAGCCCGCTTGCCGCCAGCTGTTACGCAGGGCGAAGACGGCCGTGGGGAAAGACCGGCCGAAATTTGACACGACAGCGGCCGAGCACAAGCAGATTTTGGCCCACTTTTCAATGGCTTGTGTCAGTGGGTCAATGGATGGGTTGTTAGCGCTTTTAGCTGACGATGTCGTTAAGTATTCAGATGGGGGTGGCATTCGCAAAGCAGCGCTCAAACCGATTTTGGGGGCAGATCGGGTGGCCCGCTTTTTCTTGGGACTAGTGAAGCAAGCGGACCAAGGGTATACGTCGGGCTTTACACATGTCAACGGCCGGCCGGCCATTTTAATCTCACTGAATGGTGAGCCCTACAGCGTGATTATCTTGCATATAGAGGGGGGCAAAATCACTCAGATTTTTAGTCAGATGAATCCCAACAAGATTGACTTTAATTCAAAGATAACAAGTTGAGACCGGTTTTGAAATCTGCTTAATTTTGATCTAGCCCACGGGTCAACACCTTCCACTTTACAGATCATCAAAGATCATACACCCCAACGCCTCGGCGGCGGCTTTGGGTGAATTAAATTCTCGAATAGACCGAGGGATGATTTCATCGTCTGAATCTGACAGGAAAATGGCTAAGTAACGAGTATCGTCTCGTTCCCCAAACAAACCTTCAGCCTCTAATTCAAAAAGTACGTTGTAACATGTAGCTAGAATAGTTTTATATACGTCGGTATTTTCGAACAGTTCCTGTTTTCCTCGGATATTTTCTAATATCCCCGGTACTTTATTGAACATTTCCAATTCCTTCTTCCTGCTCAGCCAGCCCTCCCATTCAGTTGCAACATATCGATAGACAAAATAGTCTGGCGTGTTTAATTGATCCTTTAAGTTACTTTCACAATTAAACCGTCCTCTCCAACCCCACAATGGATCATCTGCATAAAGCACATAGCCGTATAAATCATGGCAATGATTGGATAGGTAAGTATGGTGATTTTTTACGGCGCTTTTTAAAACATTGTGCAGTTCTAGGAACAAATCATCCATGTCGTTCTCCTTTTGATCGCCATGTAGGTACATCAATCATATATCTTTTTACGAGGCCAGGCTTTAACAGTTTCAATTTTTAGGGAAAAGGGGGCGATTGAATGTGAATAATTGCCCATTTCCAGTTCTCTACCACAGCTCACCTTTGCGCCATTCGGCCGAGAGCGATTGGCTTAGATCAAATTCAGGCGTATTTCGGAGCCTTAATATCATCACCACTTCATCTTCAGGTGATCGTTCCAGCCCTTCGGCCGTGCGTATAAACAGAGGGCCGGTCCATTTTTCCCAACCTAAACGCCCATAATACGAAACGCTAAATGGAGATAACCCAGCCAGCTCATACTCTTGAACTTCTATGGCGATACGTTCCATAACAGCTTGTGCATATCCGCGCTGTCTGAATGCCTCGTCGGTTGCCACACCCTCAACATAGGCAGTGCGTAACGGAACCCCATCGTCAACTTGAAGATAACGTGTCACCCACAGCCCATGCGTCACCAGACACCCATCAACGTAACCCAGAACATGCGTCTCATCGTTAAATGTGTCGATAATAGATCGGAAATCTTCCCCAAAAGCACGGGTACATAGGTCGATAATCTCCTCGTGTGTTTCGTGCAGCAGGTTGTCCGCAGTGACAGTTGTCAAGGTAAGTGGGTAGGTTGGGTTCATATTCGATACGGGGCCGTCGCTATTTTTCCGTTTGCCGTTGAAAAGAGCTGCCGGAGTTTATCGCCAAATCTTCGATTTGATGCCTCCAAAACCGATATTATATCCCGATTTAAGAGCTAATAAGTAAGGTCTAAAACTTGGATTGTCACTTTTTGTCCCGTGCAAATGACACCCAAATTCTCACCATCACATTCTGCTTCGATTTGTGGATAAAGATAATGCATGCCGGTCAATAATGATCGTGGAGGAATCTCTAATGATACTTCATAATCGCAAGAATTAATTAAAGGGTTGGCGGACTGATAATTTAACTGCAAACTTGTCCCGATTGTTTTAATCGGATTCTCCAAAGAACCGTAAAGCTGGGTATTTAGACTCAACTTAAAGTTCAGATTGGCGCATGATTCAATTACCCCACTAACAGTAAATAGTAAATCGACTGTCGATCGGCTTGAATTGTCGAATAACAGCGAAAAGTTGGCTTCTGAATCCAAGGGTTCCCAACTACCCGCGATAAAAAAGTGGAGGGGGGGCTGTTTGATTGAAGGCTCAAAAATCATTCTATACCGTTTGTTGTCGTTTATATTAAACATCACCTTGCTCATTTCTAGGGTATCGATTAAATCAGGCTGAAAAAGATCACAAGGCACAATTTACTGCATGCCTTGTGATCTTTTTTGTAACTGTACAGGTCTGGTTGGTTCCCCTCCTATGAGGGCCTCATATTAATGAGGAGGGGTTAGGGGAGGTGGACGGCCCAACAAGGTTGGGCTTAAGCTGAACTTCGTTCAGCCCCTCACCC
>JAHDEB010000301.1 GCA_020629055.1 Chloroflexota bacterium | reverse complement strand
ATAAGTGGTGAACCGATTGCCGAATTTGTGTTTGCGGCCGTGGCTCCGTTCCCGACAGTGCGCGATGGTATTAGTTTCGCCGAGCTACAACAGGTTGAACTGTTTGGCACGGCCGAAACGGTCGCCCTTTGGCAACCGGTGTTTCCACAAATTCAGTTAGTGGATGGGGATCAACTGGCGGCCACACTGTGGACCAAACGGACCGCATTCGCCATCGCCCCGTTTGATCAACTAACGGCCGACTTAAAAGTGTTGCAAGTAGAAGGGCAATCCCCCTTAAAACGTGAGTTCGACCCGGCCGCCTACCCTTTAGCCCTGCGCGTGGGAGCCAATGGAGACCCTGCGGCCGTGGCTGACCTGCGCGCAGCCTTGGGCCCGCTAACCAATCGTGATCCTGAAAAAATGACCCGCATAGCGATGAGTGGGGTGACTGCGCTGGTTCGCGCTACCGCTGCGCAAATGGAATACGCAGGGGTTCTCTTTCCTGGTGAAGTGGTGGCTCCGATCATGCAAGCGGCCGATATCGCCCACGTTAGCAACGAGGTTCCGTTTGCGGCTGATTGCCCATTTCCTAATGCGGTCAGTGTGAGCGTTGTTTTCTGTTCGCGTGATCATTATTTTCAGCTGCTTGAACATTTAGGCGTCGACGTGGTAGAAGTAACCGGTAATCATTCGAACGATTATGGGACCGATGCGATGCTCCGTTCGCTAAACAAATACGGTGCGGCCGGCATGAACTACTACGGTGGTGGCCGAGATCATAGCGACGCCTTTCAACCCGCTTATTTTTATGATCATGGGAATAAAATCGCTTTTATCGGGTGCAATTCATATGGACCTGTTGGTGCCTGGGCGACCTTTGATCGGCCAGGCACAGCCAATTGCGGCGATTTGGGCGAAATAACCGCCATGATTTCTCGATTGTCGGCCGAGGGGTATGTCGTTATCTCTACGTTTCAGTATGAAGAAATCTATAGTTATGCGGCCACCGCTTCACAAAAACAGGATTTTGGGACAGTCGCTGAGGCTGGGGCGGCGGCCGTTTCGGGTAGTCAGGCACATCACCCTCAGGCCTTTGACTTTCATAATGGCGCTTACATCCACTATGGATTGGGCAATCTATTTTTTGACCAGATGTTTAGCCTTGGGACCCGTCAAACATTTATCGATCAGTATGTGATCTATGATGGTCGTCTAATTAGCGTTGAGCTATGGACCGGCATCATCGAACATTATTCTCGGCCGAGGGAGATGACCCCGGCCGAGCGAGCCGCTTTGCTCAATTCTGTTTTTCGGGCCAGTGGCTGGTAGCCGAATCTGGTCTCTAAATGAGAAGCAAAATTATGGGGGTCCTGTTTTCGCTACTATGGGTAAATATAAGAGGGTTAAGTCCGGCTGGATATCAGGAGGGGTGGTTGGGTTTGGCAGCAAATCGATCGTGGGGCTGGGTGTGTGTGTTGCTGTCGCCGTAGCCACCGTTGTTTGTGATGGATTGGGGGTCGATGTTGCTGTGGGAACTGCGGTTTTTGTATTTGTCGGAGTTGCCGTCGCTGTGGGAACTGCGGTTTTTGTAGTTGTTGGCGTTGCCGTCGTCGTCGATGTTGGAACCAAGGTCTGCGTACTGGTTGCTGTTTCAGTGGGTGCCTCATCCGGCCGTTCGCCAGATATAAAGGTGTTAAGGACATTGCGGGTCACCTGTTCGGCCGCAAAACTTTTGAAGTTTCGGCTACCACCATACGGCCGTACAAAGTTATCAAGCCCCCAAGACCACTGAATCGTACCTGTGGCGAAGACATGCGCATCTTGCTCCGTTTCATAAATCGTCATGTACGAAGTTAAGTTACGGCTGGGGGTTGTCGGATGCTTCAGCGGGGTTGATGCGAGGATTTCTAGATTGTCTGGCCCATAACCGTAAATTCCATCAACTTCATACCCCATAACATTTGGAATCACATCGTTGTTTTTTAATCCACTGTTGGCAAATATCCAATGGTCTGCGTTGGTGATGATCATATCTTCATCATCAACCGGAAATAGGCCGTACATAACGCCCATGAGTGTTTCCTCCGGCCGGTTTGTGGGCGGGGCTCGAAATAAACCGGTGACCAAATGGTCGTTCTGGGTCGATCCATCTTTTAAGATCGGATCGCGACTGGCTGCATCATAACGATAAGCCACCATGGTTCGATTGTTGCCATTGGCCACAGAGCTGGATTCAAGTCGAATCTGCCAATAGGCAGCATTGGCTGTAAAAAAGCCCAAATTGACCCCATTATCTTTTAGCAGCTCTACATGGTCGCGCATCTCCCAGCTCCAGTATTCATCATGCCCAACGGAAAGAAACGATTTATGAATCCTAAGCTGATTGGCCGATTGGTGTGTATCTATATTGGTTACATAGGTCACATCGTAGCCTTCTTTCTCTAGCCATCGGATCATCTGGTATTCCCATTTAAGCAGTTCTCCAGAGCCGAAACCATCCACATAGGGACGGTTAAAAGAAACTATATTCGCCTGGTTTCCGTTTGTGCTATTGTGCGAATAAATCGACTTGCCACCGAAATTATTGTAAGCCTGCCAAGTGGTGACCGAGTGTTGAAAGGCGATATCGGCCGGCCGGTTGTCATCTCGTAATGTAAACGGAATATAGGCCTGTTTGCCGCTGCCGTTTGCTTTTAGTTTGATGAGATAAGACCCTGTCACCCAGTCTGGCCCTGTGTGAAGCGAATAGCTTTTTCTCCAATTTAAATCGAGCAGCCCTGTGTTGGAGTTTGGTGAAGGGACCGATTGTTGGGTCGCGGAGATTGTGACTGGCTGGGACATTTGGCGTGCCCCTTTTCCATCGTACCAGCCTAGTCGATACGCTGTGAGTGAAACCTGACTAGAGGTTGAGCTAATGTAGAGATCTAGCGAATCCCCCTTGTTGATGCTTGTGCGGCCAGCATAGCCTGATACTTCAAAATTGTTAGAAGGATTTGTGATAAGCCAGTCATCGGTTCCGAGCAATAAGTTTTCCGCTTCAATTGGATTAAGCTCACTCTTGGCCGTCGTGTTGGTTGGGTAACCTAACGTGGCGACCCAACATAAGATTAGACACAGCAAAACAAACCCACCACGTTGGTGGGGTAAATTTAGGGTAGACAACTTTTCCTCCGTTTCCTCATTCCTCATTGTAGGTGCATATTTGCAGTTTTCGATACAGCTGTGTCACAAAGTAGCTGTCGAATCTGTTATAGATAAACCCGTCTTTTGGTCACAACGAAATCAACCAATGTCACATAGACGAATGATTCCCATGAGTAGTGCTAGGTATGCTTTCCTCCGGTCGTAATTCGTTACTATCTATATTAAGACCAACGTCGCAAGCGGACAACATTTCTTGCCTTCGAAACATTTAAACGACTCTCTCGCAGGAGCTAGCTTCATGCTACTGGAAACAGGGCCAGCCAAGCAGATTGTTTGAAGCTGCTTGGCTGACGATGTCACTAGCAGTTGGTTGACGCTAGCGGTATTCGGGATTCTCGTGATCGAACCGACAGCCAGCGTCCCATTTTGAGCGCTGGTTGCCATGCACTGGGAAGCCACCTGCATCTTTCATTAAACGCGCCAAGTGCATTAGATTCCAAGTCATAAACGTTGTGTTTCGGTTTGTGAAATCATTCTCCGGCCCGCCAGACCCTTCGTCAAGGTAGCTGGGGCCAGGGCCCGCTTCGCCCAACCAAGCCGCATCTGCTTGGGGGGGAATCGAGTAGCCTAAATGTTGTAGCGAGTAGAGGATGTTCATGGAGCAATGTTTTGCACCGTCTTCGTTGCCTGTAATCAAGCAACCCGCTACACCACCGTAATAGGCGTATTGCCCGGCCGCATTTAAATCACCCGAAGTGGAATACAACCTTTCGATGACCTTGGTGCAGATAGATGATTTCTCACCTAGCCAAATTGGGGTAGTGATTACCAAAATGTCAGCCTCTTGCACCTTTTTATAAAGCTCTGGCCAATCGTCTTTCGGCCAACCATGTTCAGTCATGTCTGCGTTGACCCCATAGGCGATATCGTAATCAACCGGCCGTAAATCCTCCACCGTCACGCCGTTTTTTTCCATGATCATGCGCGACATGTCTATCAACCCTTGGGTATGTGACTTGGCGGGGGATCGCTTGAGCGTACAGTTCAAGAAAAGAGCCTTTAAGTCTGAAAAGTCTGTTGTGTTTGTCTCACAATCTTCTATTTGTTGTTTGGATAACTTCATATTTTCCTATTTCTTTGGATAAATTGAGTAAAAATAAATGGTAAGAGACAGCCGCAATCAGACCCAAAACTTGAGTATCTCTTCCCATTTACCGCATGCCTTCAAGGCCCGTCAGCCTTTTGGTTTCACGGTTGTGTTTGATTGAATTTCTAGCGCTTAGATTTTGTGCAGCTCTGATTTTATAGATGCTTTACGAAGGTGATTCTTTACCCCCCGAACTTTTTTCCCCTATGTTTCCCTGTGATTGAATGCTGAGAATGAAATGTAAGGTAGATTTGGCATATGCAGAAAAATGCAATAAAATGCATAAAGCTGCACAAGGGTGCAGATTGGATATGATATGACGAACTACCTTCCTGAAGAAAGACGGCAACAAATCAATGAAATCCTACAGAGTGAAGGCAAGGTCACTGTGATAGGGCTTGCGGAGCGTTTGAACACATCTGTTGACACGATCCGACGGGACCTGAAAGAGCTAGAAGAAAACGGCCGACTGACGCGCGTCCACGGTGGTGCGCTGCCCCCTTCGCCGGTGCCAAGCCCGTACCACAAAAGACAAACTGAAAATCTGCCAGCCAAGCAAGCGATCGCTTTAGAGGCTTGTAAACTAATAAGGCAGGATCAAGTTGTGTTTATTGATGGGGGGACAACGCCTTTAGAAGTTGCTCGTGGCTTAGCCATCGATATGAGATTAACGGTGATAACCGTTAGCCCCCTCGTCTTAGATGTGGTTTCTCGCATCCCTTATGTCAAAGCGATTATGGTGGGGGGCAGCTATGACCCAGTGTCTCGAACAATCGTTGGCAGTAGTGCCAATGAGTTTATCGCTCAGATCAAGGCGGATGTTTGTATTTTGGGCGTATGCAGCCTAGATGTTGAATATGGGGTGACGACCAATGGATTTGAAGAATCAAAGATAAAAAGCCTGATGATCCAGAATTCGTCAGAAGTCATTGCGGTGGCAACGGCCGACAAATTGGGCACTGTGGCGGCTTACAAAGCCTCATCCATTGATGACCTGACCCACATTGTGACAGAAAACAGCGTTTCTGATGCGGTTGTTACCCCGTTCCTCGACAAAGGGATCCAAGTTTTAACCAGTAAGAACGAAATCCTCGTCAACTTAAACTTTCGATGAACCGAGCCTTTGCTTTATTCACCTTAAACTTTTTAACCACA
>JAHDEB010000057.1:27875-31261 GCA_020629055.1 Chloroflexota bacterium | reverse complement strand
AAACGGTTTTAGATGCAGGGGCATCATCGATGATTTGGCACCCGATTTCGGCCGAGCGGTATGGGTTTAATCACGCCCTGCTGCGTGATTCTGCCTATGAGCGGCAGTTTGATCAGCAGCGCCGCGGGCTGCATCAGCAAGCGGCAAAAGCGCTGGTGGCGACGGCGGCCGCAACGAAACTCCCTTTTGCAACGATTGCCCACCATCAGGATGAGGCACAAGAAGCGGAGAAGGCGATTGAAAATTATTTAAAGGCGGGGGAGGAGGCGATGGCCAACTATTTTATCAAGGAGGCGCACAACTATTATTCACGGGGGCTGGCGCTTGCTACGACAGATAAACAGCGTTTAGAGCTGTATCTCGGCCGGGAAGCGGTGAATAACTGGCTGGGAAATCGAGAAGAGCAGAAAGAAGATTTACGGCAATTGGTGGGATTGACAGCCGGGAGTGAGGACAATGAGCTGCTAGCCGACATAAGCCTGAGACATACGACTTATGGGCTTGTCACAAGCGATTATGAGAAGGCACGTCACCACGCTCAGAAATCACGCACATTAGCCGTAACAACGGGTAATAAGGAAATAGAATGCAAGGCTCTTAGACGTTGGGGACGTTCGTATTGGCAACAAGGGAAAACAAAAGAAGCTGAACCTTTGATAAAACGAGCAATAAAACTAGCAGTAACTATTAACGCAAATGATGAACTTGCACATTGTTATTATGATTTAGGAGTTCTATTTTTCTATACGAGTCAATTTGATCCAGCACGAGAAAACTTGTTAATGGCAGCTGAGTTATTTCAAGCAATCGAAGATCGTCGCAACCATATTCTTTCTATCGATTTACTAGGTTCAATTAACCAGCTAACAGGTAAGTACGAAATCGCAATTAAACAATACAAAAACGCTCTCACCTTGTGTGAGGCAATAAACTGGCCTTATTATTCAGAAATTTACGGTCCAGCTCACTTGGGAGACACATATTTCTTAATGTCAAATTTTGAAATGTGTCTAAAAAATCATATGCTTGCCTTAAACTATGCAAGACATCTTCAAGATACAATGGCAATAGCGGTTAGTCTGGATACGATCGGTTTATCACATCAATTTTTAGGAAATATTCTTGAAGCTAAAAAAGCCTACGAATCGGCTTTAAGAGTCCATGAAACAATAGATTATCCGAGGGGAAAAGCATATTTAATGTCACATTACGGCCTGCTCCTTACAAATTTGGAAGAGCTGGAGCATGCAGAAACCTATCTACTTGAGGCATTATCCATTCGTAACCAATCTGGAGATGACCAAGCTAACATTGACACAAAAGCAAATTTAGCTTGGCAAGACATGGCTCGTGGCAACATCGATTTAAGCCTCGAGGCAGCCCTAGAAATACTTGATCAAATCGAGCAAAATGGGACAAATGGGATTGAGCTACCGCTCCAAGTTTATTGGCAATGCTATACGATATTAAACCTTTCTAAACAACATGAAAAAGCTCAAAAAGTTTTGGGAGACGCTTACCAACTTTTACAAGCTACAGCTGACAATATCAAAGATGACAAGATTCGGTATGATTACATTCATAATCACAGCCTTCATCTTTCAATACAAAAAGCTTGGTCAGCATCTAACAACGGATGATTATCTAGCATTTTTTGAAGTGATAACGTCGTTGAAATAAACTTTCTCCTAATCATATTCCACTACTGGCACGGTTCGAAACCGGCCGGAGTGCATTAATCTTCTGATGATTGCTTGTAGCTAAGGCAATACAACGTGCAATCCGTCAATATCGTGGTCAACCTGATCCGCCCCCTCTTTTCCATCTAGAAAAATACTGACAGTTGTACCACCCTCACAGCGTGTGCTTGTACCAGTCGTGACATTCCGACAAATAAACACATCATCCCGGTCTCTAAGCGTAAAGTAGAAATCGTCGTCAATAATAGATAATCCCTTTAAATCAGAATCGATTCGATTCCCATTAAGCCTTAAATCTGATCCATCAAAATACAAATTTTCATCCCATTCTCCACGGGTAATGCCAGATTCTAACGTTTGATTGCTCGGGAAGAATCGAATCAAATCCTCATTTTTGGCAGAATCAATTTCATTATTGTCTCTAGTGCTCATTACTAGATTCCCGTCGTTGAGAATAACAAGCGCATCGATATTATCGTCATCTACATCAAATCGGCTGCCTTTCCAAACACGTTCAAAGGTGCCACTATTCATGTCACAAGAGCTCATAGGACGGAAAAGAATAAGATCTTCCTTTTCTATCTCTGATGAGATACCCGGTACAGGGCCTTCTTGATTTAATGAAAATAAAATCGAACAATCATTGAGTAGGTGGAATGCATCGATATCGCTATCCCCAATTCCAACGCCACTTCCATCAAAAAACAAAGACCATTCACCTGAATCAGGATCGTATTTCAAAATATCCTCATCAGAAAAATCGATATTACTATTCGGTAAAGCACCTCCATTTTCAAAGCTCATGTAGACACCTGCCTTCAAACTCGCTTCTGGAATAAAAGGTGGTGGTGTCTCAGTTCGTTTGAGCGCTTCTGGAATGCAAGGAACATCTCCATTTGGAAGTCTTTGAGGAGGAGCAAATCTAGGTTGAAATGATTGGTCAACCTTAACCCAATAGGTAGTTCCCGGCCGCAAATAAGTTATCGGCTCAGAATTATCTTGTGGCTCCTGAATCTGACTCACCCCTTTTTCTAAGTTTGTCACCTGAGCAATTTGCAGTTGTGTACCCGCTGGAAAATTTACAACTGGACAAGCTATTAGATTTTCGCTTTCTGGCCCCATCAAACAGGGGCTTGTACCTAAACAGCGAATGTCAGGAAGCGAATAAGTCAAAAGATTCCAGCCAGGGTCTAGCACAGGGGCTAGAATAGTTGACATAATAGCGTAAGTTCCATCTATCATCTTTAAATCTGCAACAATCAAATTTTCAATAAAAGATTCACTCCCTTCAATTATCTCCCATCGCTCAGCACCATCTGCTAAAAAGTAAAGGCCCAATGTATGTTCATATCCCGAAGGAACATCTCTTTGCAAATAAAAGAAGGAAATAAACCGATCTCGGGAAGATTCTTTTAGTGAAACTTGATAGGCTTGACCAACAGGCACTAAATCCGGATCTACATTGGGGATTGATGAGAGAGCCTGGATGGTATCAACACCATTATCTGCGAAGAAATCGGTCTTATCATAGATAATTACTTGTGAATCCGCGGATATGATTGGAGCATTGGCTGAAACTCCACCTGCCCCCCCTACCGCTGTCACATTTGGACCCCCTACCGCTGTCACATTTGGACCACCTACTGCTGTCACATTTGGACCACCTACTGCTGTCACATTTGGACC
>JAHDEB010000057.1:4765-27775 GCA_020629055.1 Chloroflexota bacterium | reverse complement strand
ACCTACTGCTGTCACATTTGGACCGCCCACCGCTGTCACATTTGGACCGCCCACCACTGTCACATTTGGACCGCCCACCGCTGTCACATTTGGACCGCCCACCGCTGTCACATTTGGACCAACAAAAACAGTAGAATTTGGTCCAAAAACAGGAGCGTATAAAAATGAGACTGCAGTATCTTTTCCTATTTCGGAGCCCAAATTGTTTTTAAGTGATTCATCCCATTTTTCTGGATTTAATCTAAAAATTGAAATGACTTCTTGATTCTGATCTCCTTCTTCCCAAACACGCACGGCGACTTCATAAGCAGGGAGTTTAAAAGTCAAACGGGTTGGTTCCCCACTGTCAATTTCACTGAATATAGCATTCTCGCTTACAGATCCGTAATGAAGAGGGAGCACCTGAACATTCATCTCTGTCGAGCCGTTTTGAACCGTTACCTCAACCTCGTACGGGGTAACCGCCGTCATTGAAATATCAGGTTCCCAAGTTGAGCTGAGCTCTTGCATGTTAATCGATCCAGAAGCTTGAGAAATTGAATCACAATTAAAATATTGCTGATCACCGCTTCTGTTGATCAAACACAGCCTGTCCCCTTCTTCAGCGCCTCGCACTTTTAAGCGATCTCCCCCTCCCGTCGGATTACCCAGTCGTATCAACACATCGTCCGTTGGGTCTTTTGGATCATACTGCTTGATTAAAAACGCTTGGCCGTTGGGAAGGCGGAGTCGGTCACCACTTTCGTTGCGCACATCATAGTTTCTTGCAGCAAAAGGAATCGTATCATCATCATAGCTCCACGGAATTAACTGCGTCAGTTGTAGGGGAAGATCACCAGGGCCATCTATCGTTTCGCTCGGCTCGCGTAACTCAGGATAAAATGTTTCAATGGTTTGCCAGTCAGTTCGTTCTGTGATGATGGCAGCAAATGTATCATCGCAGGCTTCCCAGCCACCAAGATCTCCAAGAAATTCGCTAAACCCAGGGTCGCTTGCAGAAGCCATAAAGCTGCCAGGGCAAGTTGTAAGGCGTAGCTTATCCCCTTCAAAGCCCAAATAATTATCGGGCAAAAAGAGCAGATAGTGTGCTAGCTCGTGGGCCAAGGTTCGGTTCCAGTCTTCTCCCAAATCAGTTGTGCTTTCACCAAATGTATCCCACACTGTCCCCATGCGGATTTGACCCGGCCAATAGTGCCCTTCAGTCTCTTCTTCAGAGATAGCATCATCGATAACCGGCCGGTTAACAACGCCACCAATGGCGGCCGATGGACGCATACTGTTGTCTGCATAGATCTGAATATCAGCCACACCCCAATACGCCTTTTCATGATAGAGATTGATTTGACCTAAGGCCATTTGCCCATCGGTCACATCATACAGAATGGCTGAAGCTCGCTTAAAACCCGCATCCAGCTCCTGCATAAATAGACGGTCATTCCGAGCATCCCATTCTAATGACACATCTAAGTCAAATACGATCAGGGGGTTATCTTTTGATACAGTGAGCTGGACAACACCGTCTGATGAATTTGTAGGTGTGACAAATTCAGAAAACTGCACACCGTTAACTGAGTTTTCCGAATCTGTTGGTAAAATTTCTCCACTCGTATGGAAGAGCGTATAAAGGGGTTTAAAAGCAACTCCAGCTCCACCACTCGCCTGCCCGTGACGTTCATTTTCGCTCAAATCCCCAACTTCAAATTGGTCGGACTCATCGACGGGCCAGTAGCCTACTAATTGCTGAATTTCAGCATCAGTCAGCATATCTGTCAGATGAAGGTCAGAGGTATCAAAGGTTTTGTTCTCTGTAAAAATAGTTTCTAATTCGGGTTCTCTTATCGTATTCCAAATACGAATTTCATCTAGCGACCCTTTAAAGGCTTCCCCCAACGTTAGTGGTCCATTTACAGCAATGGGTTCGAGGTCAAAGCCAGATGAGCTTAAAGGTTGGTTTTCTCCGTCAACAAAAATTTCGACCGTGTTAGATTCTGAATCGGCTGAAAACGCAATATGATGAGATTTCCCATCATTTAGCTTCGCTTTAGTTGTCTCAATTGTTTCCCCCGCGACCTCAAGGGTCAATGTGGTGATTTCAGAAGTTAAATCGGTTTGGTACGAAAGAGTAAACACGTTGGTATGTAGCAATGTCCCAGAGCTACTTTCTGCAAAAACCCACATTTCGGCCGTTAAGCCATCCTCAAAGATCTCATCAAACTCATCCACAACAACGGTTGAGTCTACTTTTGGATAAAACAGCTGCGGCGGTATGCGATAGGTCTGTGTCTGAGGGTGAAGGGCAATTAGCTGATCGCCACCGTTTAATATGCCACGGCCGTTCAAAAAACCGCTCGTATCAGTTGAAAAAATGACGCCTGAATTTGGGTTCCCCATTAATGCAGCTGAGGTCCATGTTTCTGGTTTAATATAGACGACAGCATCTTCTGCATTAACGCTATCCCCACTATCTTTATTTACGACTTGAATTTGGGTCCCTCTCACTCTAAACGGCCGGGTCTGTGCAGACGTAAAACCGTGCTGCATCGGGAATCGCGCCTGGTTTTTATAGGTTAGCGTTTCAGTAGGTGCCAGCGAATAATCAATGTCGGTGGCCAATGCCACTAATCGGAAAACAACATGTTCTGATTGCCCATAAAAACCAGATGCAAACGTATCCCATTTGTAAATGTTTGATTCACTAAATTGATTTGCTTTAAGGGCATCCTGTTCAACCGCTTCATGCCATACCCCTCCTCCATCAAGGGAATACAAGCCAACAATCTTTTTAGGATAGGCTGTTCGAGGCCCTTCAAGGCTATATTCGATAGGAATTACTTGATTAGATAATAAGAATCCCTCTGGTTGAGTGATGCTGAGTGCAGAAATTGTGTTTGGTAAATTGCCTCTATTTTGAAGTGTACTTTGGTAGACATCTACCCCATCTAAGTGCCAAAAAAGCAGATCCTGATCACCATCCTGATTCAAATCAAACACATAAATCCCTTCAGAAGAAGAAGCAACTTCTGGCGTTTCTTCCCACAGCGGCTCCGAACTTAGCTGTCCCCCAAGATTCTCAAATATTTGATTGGGCTGACTTGGAAATTCGCTTGAATTTAGCGGATTGCTCAAAGAGCCATTTGCTACAATCAAATCAAGATCGCCGTCCCCATCCATATCTCCCCACGCGATACTTTCCGTCCCTTTTCGATCATCTCCAGAACTTTCCCACATCGGGCTGCCGCTTAATATCCCTCCCACATTTTGAAATACTTGATTAATTTCACCTACATCAACCTCTCTTTTACCTATATTTCCAACGGCTAAATCAAGGTCTCCATCCCCATCAACATCCCCCCATGCAACACTTTCTGTACTCTTCCTATCATGACTCTCCCAAATTGGAAACTCCGACAAAGTCCCGCCAATATTCTCAAAAACCTGATTCACCTGACTTTGATTCTCAACTTCACTATTTCCTATTGCTAGGTCAAGATCACCATCACCATCCATATCTCCCCAAGAAACTGATTTTGTGAATTTTGAATCGGGGCTCTCCCACTTAAAAACAAATGAACTTGAATCTGCATCAAACACATAAATTTGATTTTTATTTTCCCTGACGCCAATTGCTAAATCTAAGTCACCGTCATTGTCTATATCCCCCCAATCGATGTCACCTATTGCACCGGCTACTTCTAATTCATACTTTCGCCTTTGGCTATCCAGATTTGTAAAAATGTGGACCTCCCCAGATTGATCGGTTACCGCAATACCTTGCCCTTCCCAAAAAAAGGATCCTTGGTCTCCCCCATCAACGGTGGCCTCACGCCAGAGTTCTATCCATTCAAATTGATTATTTAATTCAAACATGACTAACTCATTACTTCGCGTAAGAATGGCCAAGTCAGGATTTCCATTATCATTCCAGCTACCCCATCGCATTTTCTGAAAAGAGTCTTCTTGGGGTGGCATTGAAAGTCGAGAAACAAAATCAAGCTTTCGCCCACGAAAAACTTGATTGATTTCTCGCTCGTTCTGGCCTGTTGTTCCATAGCCACTATTGCCAACGCTTAAATCAAGCCGGCCGTCATAGTCAATATCAACCCATGAAACAGCCGTAGTGTTTAATCGCTCTTCACTTTCCCAACTTGGCAAATTCATGAATTCACCATTCCTATTTAGAAAGATTTGATTGTTACCTTCTACAACGCCAGCAACCAATGTATCAATTCGGTTTCCAACCGCTAAGTCTAAGTCTCCATCCCCATCAGCATCCCCCAAGCTAATACTCATAGTTGCTTCTTTATCTAAACTAGTCCAAGCTAATTGATAAGGTTCATTTTCGAGAGTTGGTGAAAACGTAAATATTTGATTATTTTGAGCAACAGTTCCATGAAATGCATTTCCAACGGCAACATCTAGAAACGAATCTCCATTGATGTCACCCAAAGCCAAACTCGTCGTAGAACCTTTGTCTCCGCCAAACACAAAGGTTGGAATATCTAATGCCTCAAGCCCTCCTCCGGTATTTAAGTAAACCTCATTTGAGCTGCTCCAAGTCCCAAATGTTTGATTCCCAACTACAATGTCGAGCAATCCATTGGCGTCTTGATCGATATTCCCGATCGCTAGACTTGTCGTTGCTCGATCCGCATTGCCAAATTCTTGAATATTACGATTTAGATCCCCTAAACCATCATTAAAAAAAATTTGGTTCGATTGCCCATTATTCCCAACGATCAAATCTAAGAACCCGTCACTATCTATATCTCCCCATGCCAAACTCGTCGTATTGAAACCTGTCTCACCGATCTGAATCGCTGTCGTAGTCAAAACACCGGAGTCATTTATAAAAAGCTGATTCGCATCTTTAGTAATACTATTCCCAACAGCCAGATCAAGATCACCATCTCCGTCAACATCACCCCAGGCAAGTGCACTTGTTTCCATTTCATCAGAGCTCTCCCATATTGGCAGAGGATTAATCACCCCGTTTTGATTTTCAAATAGTTGATTATTTCCCGGGATGACAATATTTGATTCCGTGATGACCCGTGGCCTATTTCCGACAGCTAAATCCAGATCTCCGTCTCCGTCCACATCGCCCCATGCTAAGGCGCTTGTTTTTCGCCGATCCGCTCCAATAATTTCAAATGGCTCAAAATCGATTTCGGACACCACATCTGTTTGAATTCTTTCTGTCAGTTCAACTGATTCAGGAAGAATGCCTTCACCCTCGTTTGCATGGCTTGGGAGCGCAACCCATAAACTCAACAAACCTAGTGCCATAATGAGGTTGCTTAATACAAAAACTTGAATACGTTTACTTCTGATTCTTCCTTTCATTTCAACTTCCTAGTGTGCCGTGTGGTTTGGTTTATCCCACAATTCAGTTTTTAAACTAACGAACAAACTCCTGAGAGTTAAGGTGCGGCCGTTCCTCTTTCACGATCGCTTCTAACCGGTCTAACTCACCCCGCCGAGCATAAAACTCAACCAGTTCTCGCGCCTTATGCGTTTGAGCCGTCCCCTCTAAATCCTCAAAATCGATATCTAAATCAAAACAGAGGTCCCTTAGTTCGTCTTTATCAAAATAGGTGTCAAGCCACTCATGCACCACATTCATTTTCGCAGAATCAAGCTTGGACAATTGCAATGCACCATCTGAGACAAAATTCCCGCGCCCTGCCAATACGGTTTGAACAATTGTCACGGCACTATAGATCGTTAGAGCAGCCGACATTAAGCCGCCAACTAGTTTGATCGCCCCTGCAATTTGCTCGTTGCCAGAGCTATGACGATTCAATACGTTGGTCAATTGATCAACGGTTAATAAAACTGTTTGTTCTTGAATATTTGCCTGATGGGTCATGATATTTACTCCTAGATCCTTTGGGATCCATCATGTCCGGCCGGCTGTGATGTGAGTGTGTTCCCGGTCTGTTTTTAAAAGATAAAAACAGTTTAGACTTCTATCGTAGACAAATCGTTTTCAACTAATTCTGCTTCAAGTCTCTCTGGTAAGCGCCTATTTCGCTCCAAAAAATACTGAATGGGTATAAGGATCAAGGCAAGAAAAACAAAGCATACCCGGATCGGCCAAACTAGCAATCTTATAGCCCTATTTGAAGAAAATTGAACCGCACTTTCTGCTAGCAAGTTACAGTAATAATTCAGGATACTCAGAAACTCCCAATTTCTGCGAATAACGTACACACCACTCCCCACCACAAAAAGCAGAACCCCAATCCCTATCAACCAAAAGGCAGCTGAAAATGACGCGTCATCCAGCTGCAATAGGGACAAATAGTCGGCCGGGCCGGCGTTGATTAAATCACGACACCCGTTTGCCAACGCAATGAGTGTTTGCTTCGCCACCAGCACAAGCTGATGGCCACCAAGCAAAAGACCGAGCACAAATGCGCTAACCGCAGAGGATATTACCCAAATAAGCCGTGTTTTATTCATCATCCACTTCTCAAGTCATAACCCGGCCGTCAGATTGCTGTTCAACCGCATTAGAACGAATTTGATAGACAAGCCCGTAAATAAAAACGACAATGCAAACCAATAAGTAAATGCGCATCATCGGTGCGCCACCCCAATTAGCCTGTGAGGCTTCATACCCGGTGCGGTAGTAGCGCAGCGAGAAAATCATGATCGCATACGAGGCAGGGATGATGCCCAACAGAAAATGAGCCCCTTTGCGAAAATAAAGGCCGGTCAAAATCAACGCCCCGCCGGTAATAAAGTTTGAAGCCCCAAAGGCAGCCATGAGCTGCAGCTGATCAATCGCATTGGGTAATGTGAGATTGAGTCCGGCAATGGTCCCGGCCGCATATTCTAAGAAGACGGTATGCATCAATCCACGAATGAGATCGAGGGTGCCCAGAGCTATCGCTACAACTGAAATAATCTTCGGTAAATTTGATTGGTTGTTCATCATTTTTTCCTTATGTAGCACCCTGCAAAGGAACGAACGGGTATCCAGCTCCATATCTAGCACTGGATACCCGCCTCTGTGGGCATGACACTGCCATAAAACCCCGGTCCACTCCCGGAACAATGTGCTAAGCGGTCACCTGCTCTGACTCACAAATAACCTTCAATGTTTCCAGATTGTCCCAAATACGCTTGTCAAACTGGCTTTTGAGCAGGGGTTCAGCCAGCTTAAAAAAGCCCCCCATTTCCACTTGCCCTTGCACCGTAACGTGGGTCCCACCATCTTTGGCTTCCATAATATGCTCAATCCTAGAGGAGCCTCCACCATCTGAAACCGCAGTAAACACAAGCAGGTTAGGCTCTTCCCAAGTGACCATTGTTGAGCGGGTTTCAGACAATCGGCCGAGAAAGCGGGACGAGAGCCGCATCACTGAACCCACACCGTGGGGGGCTGGGGTTTCCCACTCAGCTTCAAGAAAGGTGGTGTGTTTTAACATCCCTTCTGGGGTGCTGAACATGGTAAATACCATTTCAGGTGGGCATTTGATGAAAGTTTCGTAGTAAACGTCGAACATTTTGTTTTCTCCTGTTTAAAGATTTTGATCTCATCATTCCAAACCAAATCATCATGATCCAGAGTCGTTCTTATAATTTGAGGGTAGCCACTCTATGATTTAAGTGCCTACCCTCGTTTGTTTATCACTTACGGCATGTAAGTTGGAATGGGCAACGGTAAACGTGGCATGGTTTCACCTCCTTAAAGATTTTTAATTACATGGCGGAACTACCGATTGAACGGCATTAGTCCGGCTGCGTATTTGGCGTTTCCAGATAATATTTTTGTAGGTGCCCGTATTTCCTCTGAAGTAGCTTTTTTCGGATCCCGGGTCAGGCAGAAATTGGGAGAGATCGGCGCAACATATAAAGAGGACAGCTGTTTGTCAGAAAATTCATCGGCTCGATCTCCAAAAAAGAACCCCAGCACTGTGTTTTTGGTTTATGTAAATTGCGATTAGTAGGTCACTAACGATACATTTTCCGGTACATAGAGATTTAGAACAGAGTTCGCCCCGCAACATTTGATCACGGGGCAAGCAATTTCATTAGCCAAGATCAATTGATCCATCAAGATAATATCCAATTTCGATTGTTTGAGTGACATCAAAAGTCTTATCTAACTTTGATTTTGCCAATATTTTATTGATATTAAAAGCTTTGAAATGATGATTTTTATAAGCCGGGTTGTAATTGGCAGCTACATCACCTGCAAAAGAAACACGATAGACAACTTCAGCCATTAAGGTGCCTTTGTTTGCTGAAAAGGTCGCCGTTTCTGATTCACCGGGACCTAAATCAAATGAGACCCCCTGTGTTGAAGAGATCGAAACCAGCTGGGTTTCAGAACCACCCGTACCATAATCCTGAGTAAACCCCATAGAGGTAGCCCCACCGATATTTACACCAGAAAATTCTACACCATATTCAATTTGTTGATTGAACTGAAAACCATGTGTTGTACTCCAACTTACTTGGGATGTTTCGGATACCTGTTGGGATAAATCAGCTCTGAAGGTAGCTTTAACCTCACTTTCATTATTGTAATCAAAAGTGGCAACAGCAATCGGTTTTAAATTTATGCCCACAATTCGAGAACTAATGACTTCGAGCTTCGCCTTAACCTCCGGCCAGTGATAATGTTTATAGAGGTCTATCCCTGCACCAGGAGTAGGTGAATGAAAATAAGCCTGATTTGGTTTTTTACCATGATATTTTTGGATAGCTGGATAAATGTTAAGGCCAAGGTGATTTAAATCATTATTGGTAATAGGGCGACTTGTAGATCCATGAGCAGAGATACTAGAATGATTTTTAGTGTCTCCAGCAACAATATCAATTGAAATAGACATGTTTTTTTCCTTTTATATTTTGATGGTTGGTTTATCAACTCATCACACTTCAAAGACTAAATATGATCGTGTTTGTTTTGTGACGGTTAATAAACGGTCGATTGATAGAAATATAAATTTGAGCAATACACATCAAATTTAAAACCCGCATTGAAAGAGGACTTCGAATTGCTATGTGATGTCAAGTAGTGATCGAAAAACAAGCTTCAAAACATGAGTTATGTTTAACGATTGATTAATCCCTTCTATGGAATGTAAACGGGTATTGGTAATGGAATTACATTCATCCATTTCCTCCTTTTGTTTTAATTTACTGGTGTCACGTCAGCATTTCTTCAGCAAAGACTTAAGAAGTTTTACTTAAATACTCAGCTCAACTTTGTACATCAAGTCAAGCTCAAGTCTTCCTTGGAGATATGAAACTTCCGAAATTTGATTGTGCGCATCATTAAGTCAGGTTGTTTTACTTAATAATTGTGACTTCATCTTTCACAACCAAATCTGTGTGATTTCAAGATTTCTTTCATACAATTTGGTAAAGGAGCTCAGCCTTTTGAGCACCTTTACCTGTTTGTTATTTCTTACGGCATGTAAGTTGGAATCGGCAACGGTAAACGTGGCATGGTTTCACCTCCTTAAAGATTTTTGATTGCATGGCGGAACTACCGATTAAGCGGCATCAACCCGGCCGCATGTTGTGCATTTCTGGCTAAAATTTTTGTCGGCATGTGGGTCTTCTCTGAGGTAGCTTTCTTTGGCTCAAGATAGGCCAATGCATCGTCAATCGATCCACCGTAGGTAATGACCGGCTGACCGCGTAGGCTCAACCCTTCGCTAATCGGCCGTGCAAAACGGCCGTACAACTTATTCGCGTATTTATCAGTCGCTTTCGCCTGCATACGAATCGCCTCTAGCCCCATCATCTGGAACTGATCGAGTACCTGCTTCAAACCGACATGAAACGCCCTTGTCAGACGAAAAGCGGGAGCGATCGCAGCCACATACATAAAAGCAACTTCTTTTTCAGCAAAGTCGTTTGATGGGTCTCCAAAGAAAAACCCCATCATCGACTGCAGCTGTTTGGCATGATCAAAACCGGCCCAGACTCCTCCGTTTTGGAAGACTAAGTCTGCGACTTGAATCACGGCCGACTCATCTTGCAGATACAGTTCCTCCCTTTGGCTTGTCAGAAAGTTCACAACTTGAGTACGATCAATTTGTGGGTAACAAAAACGGTATTTAAGTGCGGATCGGTTCATAAGATTTCTCCATATCAATTAACTTAAGAGGAGAATACAAACCGACCGTTAGCAGATCGTCACCACTTGGAGCGCAAACCTGCGCAGATCTATTTTTCCGCTACAATCTAAGTTCCCAGTTGCGACAATATAGGCCCACAGGATGAATAGGATGCTCAACCTTTTAGAAGACAAGAAATTTTTAAAAACGCTCGCAGAGATAGCCGTCAAGACCGGCCGCAAACCGGCCGACGTGCTTGATGACGCCCACACCTACCTTAAAGAGCTTTACACCGAGATCGACCCCACCACCCAAACCATCGCCATGCGGTTGGCAGAAATGATGCTGGAGCGTGGCTATGAACGCACCATCGACATCAATCCTGACCAGATCAAAAAGTTGACCCGGCTGATGCGAAAACATCCGATCGCATTTGTCATGACACATAAAACCTATATCGATATGGCCGTTTTGGGGGTTGTTCTGGTACGGCATGGGCTGCCGCTGCCTTATACGTTTGCAGGCATCAACATGGCATTTACCGGGCTGGCTCAGGCGGGGCGCAAATTGGGGGCGATATTTATTCGGCGAAGTTTTGCAGACAATCCGACTTATAAAGTGTCGCTGCGCCACTTTATCGCCAGCGTGGTCAAAGCGAAAGGGAGCTTCATGTGGGCCATTGAGGGGACCCGGTCACGCACCGGCAAGCTGGTCTGGCCGAAAATGGGCATCCTAAAATATATTGCTGAAGCGGCCCAGTACACCAAAAAAGATGTCAAATATATTCCGGTATCTGTCGTGTATGACCTGATCCCCGACGTCAAAGATATGACGGCCGAGGGGCGCGGCCGAGAGAAAAGCGCTGAAAGCCTGTCATGGTTTATTAACTACGTGCGCGATATGAACGATGATCTAGGTAAAATCTCACTCCGCTTTGGCGACCCGGTTGAATCAGACGCGCTCAATGCAGCCCCAGATGAAGGAAGCTTTTTAGACATGTTCCCCGAAAGCTCGTCTGAACTGCCCAAATTCGCCTTTGAACTCGCCTATCGGATTAATGAAATTACCCCGGTAACCACAACCTCTTTGGTTTGCGCCGTGTTGCTCAGCAAGTTTTCACTCACGAAGCGGGCGCTTGAAAGTGACGTGGCCAACCTGATGCAGCTAATTGAAAGTCACGATGGTGATGCCTTAGTTGATCGGGGGAAACCGATCGGAGAGGCGGTACGCATCGCCCTAGACTTGCTGACAAACTCAGACATTGTGACGATGCAGGGGTCAGGCGTACAGGCTCGCTATGCGATTAAATCCAGCAACTATCTGCCGGCCGTTTATTATGCCAACATGGCGGTTCAGCATTTGGTCAGCCGCAGCTTTATCGAGCTAGCGCTTGTCTCGCTGGCCAATGTTCCCCCAAAACGGCGTCAGCTCACCTTCTGGTCAGAAGTCATGAGCCTACGTGATCTCTTTAAATTTGAGTTCTTCTATTCGCGTAAAGAACTCTTCTCCGATGAGATCGAGGCGGACCTAGAACATCTGCATCCTAACTGGCAAGAAAAACTGTTGGGGACAGGGGTGAAAAAGCACAAGATGCTGCGCGATCAGCAGATTTTAGTCACCCAAGCGGTGCTTTACCCGTATATGGAAGCATATCGCATTGTGGCCCAGGCGTTGCTGAACTTAGACACCAACAAACCGTTTAGTGAAAGTGGCTTTTTGCAGACCTGTTTACACATGGGTGAAGAGATGCACTTCCAAGGAAAAATTCAGCGCGTTGAAGCGGTATCAAAACCATTCATGCTCAACGGCATCCGCTTGGCACAAAATCGTGGACTCCTTCCCACCAAAGACGACCCCAAGACAGAGAAAATTCATGCGTTTATGGCCCAGCTAGACGATGTCGCCGCCCGGATGGGAACGCTTCAGGCGATCACGATGGACAAACCAAAAGCGTTTGCTCCTGATGTACCGGTAGAGCGGGACATCGTTCCGGGATCGAAAACGGACAACTTGACCCGAGATTTACGGAACAGCGAAGGCGGATCACATATCGGCGCCTTCTTTGACTTAGACCGCACATTGATCAACGGCTTTTCGGCCAAACAGTTTATGCAAAATCGGGCACTCAGCGGCCGGATGACGACCCAAGAGGTGCTGGCCCAATTCAGCGGCGTGTTGGTCTATGCGATGGGGAACGGAAACTTTGCAGGGCTGGCGGCCACCAGTGCTCGCGGCGTACAGGGGACCAAAGAACAGGTTTATATCGAGCTGGGTGAAGAGGTGTATACCAAACATTTAGCAGAAGCGATTTATCCAGAGTCCCGCGCGTTAGTCTCCGCCCATTTGGCCCTCGGCCACACCGTGGCGATCGTCTCGGCCGCCACCCCGTATCAGGTCAACCCGGTCGCCCGTGACTTAGGCATCGAGCATGTGATGTGTACCCGCATGGAAGTCAAAAATGGAAAATTTACCGGCAAGATCGTCGAGCCAGCCTGTTGGGGGGAAGGCAAAGCGTATGCAGCCCGCGAACTTGCCAAAGAGCACAACCTAGATCTATCTAAAAGCTATTTTTACTCTGACAGCGCAGAGGATATGCCCCTGTTTGATATTGTGGGCAAACCTCGGCCGCTAAACCCTGACGTCGATTTGGCAGCCGTCGCCTTTCAACGGGACTGGCCCGTCATGCGCTTTGATGGCAAAGCCCGACCCAGCGTCGGTAGCATGGTCCGTACCGGCCTGCTGGCTGGCAGCATTATTCCTTCGGCCCTGCGTGGCGCGGCAACCGGTGCCTTAAATCTAAGCTGGCAAGATGGGATTAATACGATGATGGAAACGGTCGGGGATCTCGGCTTGCGCTCGGCCGGGGTTAAGCTGGTCGTCAAAGGGGAAGACAACATGTGGAACGCCCGTCCCGCCGTCTTTCTGTTTAATCATCAATCAAGCACCGATCTGTTTATCATGGCGAAACTGCTGCGCAAAGATGCCACAGGGGTTGCCAAAAAAGAGCTCCGTTATTCACCGCTGGGGCCACTGATGATGGCGGCCGGTATCGTGTTTATTGATCGCGGAGACCGCAAAAAAGCGATTGAATCGATGGACAATGCGACGGAAACACTTCGAAATGGGATTTCTATCGCCGTTGCCCCTGAAGGGACGCGCAGCTATGACTACAAGCTGGGTGAATTCAAGAAAGGGGCCTTTCACATCGCCATGCAGGCGGGCGTGCCGGTCGTACCGATTGTGATTAAAAACGCCCATGATGCGATGCCACGCGGTGCATCGGTGGTGCGTTCAACCGCCGTCGAGGTAGTTGTGCTACCGGCCGTGCCGACAGACGGTTGGCACGTCGACACGTTGGATGAACGGATTCAAGAAGTCCGCAATTTATATCTGAATGAGTTGGGTCAAGTTGAACCAAGCAAGCCTGAGCCAAAGTCACCTAAGGCAGATTCAGCCCCGTCAGATGAGATCAGTGAGTCTGATTTAATTGGCTCCCCCAAATACTCAAACGGGACGGCAAAAATCAACCGGCCGGAAGCTTAAACCGGTAATCAGTGGGTCGGTGGTCAGTCGATCAGTTTTATCGCGGTCAAATCAAGGTTAAGCAGATGATAGAAAGCAACTGACTTTAGATTTGGCAGGTTTGGCACCAGCTCCCTCTAGAAAAAACCTGCCAAATCTTTTAGAAGAATTATCTGGTCTACTTATATCGCGCAGCCGCTCATGCCAAATAAACTGGGTTAGTCCTTATCCAAGTGAGCAAACCGGTGCACAACTTCAATAAGTAAGGCACAATCCAGCGTTACTTATGTCCACACCTAACAATGCGTTCAATTTATTCATAAAACAGTTGCAAGAAAGTGCCTTTTTTCGAACGATGGCAGAAGAAGAGCTAACTGCCATGGTCATGCAGGCGAAACGGCTCAGCTTCGAGGCAGGGGATTTGGTTTTTGAAGAAGGGGAACCATCAAAGGGGCTATATTGGCTTGAGTCCGGCACGGTGAAAGCGGTTAAATATTCACAGGGGGGGAAAGAGCAGATCCTGCATTTTATAAAGCCGGGCCACACGTTTAACGAAGTGGGAGCGTTCACAACTCGTCCCAACCCTGCATCTGTTGTGGTGCTAGAACCGGTAACCATCTGGTGTATTCCACGCGAAGCGATCAAAAAACAGATTCAGCAAGATTCTGAATTTGCTCAGATGGTGATCGACGTATTATCAGATCGCCTACGCCATTCAGTTTCGCTAATCGAAGATTTGTCGTTACGGCCGGTAGTAAGCCGATTATCCCGCCTTATTTTAGATGACTCACAGGATGGCATCCTTTTCCGGCCGTCTTGGTACACTCAGTACGAGCTTGCCGCCCGCCTTGGCACCGTCGCCGATGTCATTCAACGCTCCCTGCGTAAACTTGAAATTGACAATATCATCGAAGTTGAACGCAAAAAAATCCACATTCTCAACCGCCCAGAGCTAGAAAAACGAGCAGCCTAAGCCACTTTTCCCCAAATCCGACAAAAGTCGGCGAATCCAATATTTGCTTCTGTTAGCCTATTGTTATTGGTGTTTCACGAGACTCACCAACTTAAACAAACAGGAGAGAAATCATGGTTATCACCAAGAAAACACGGGTATCTGAAATTTTAGAAGCGCATGGCGATATCGCAGATGTGATGGAAATTTTCGGAGTTAAGCGAGTTGCTGGTTACTCGGTGCGCAAAATGCTCACCAAAGCGATCAATGTAGAATGGGCCGCTCGCGTGCACCGGGTTCCATTAGATGAATTTTTGGAGACCTTAAACAAAGCGATCGCCTTAAAGAAAGACTAATCAAGAAAAAACAAATGAAGTTACCTGAATATATTTCAAAAACGAAAGTTCAGCGGGTCGTTTTTTTATCCTTACTTTTACTGTTTTTCACCATTCCGCACACGCTGGAGGATTTTGCCGGTGGCGAACCGGCCGAAGCTGGTATTCCGGCCCCCGTGCTGGCAACGGTCGTTTCAACTGTTATTTTTGTTCAAGCGCTAGGGCTTTACTGGCTGGGTCAAAAACGGCAGTGGGGCCTGTATGCTCACATCGCGATCGGTCTCTTCTGGCCCCTGGCTTCTGGATTCGCCCAATTACCCACGATTTTAAGCGGAGAACCTTACCGGGCCGGCTTTATCTCTGTGCTGTATGTGGTCGGGATGATTTTAATCGGTCTTTTGATGTTGGGTTCCGCAATTATCGCTTTAATCGGCTCGAGGGAGAAATAAGATGACAGAAGTTTTAGATGTATTAATCGTAGGAGCTGGCCCAACCGGTTTGACGGCCGCAGCCGAGGCGGTGCGCCACGGCCTATCTGTACGGATTATCGATGCCAACGGCCAAGGCTCGATCCATTCAAAAGCGTTGGTGCTTCACTCACGGACGCTTGAAATTTTTACCGATATGGGATTTGTCGATCACGTTTTAGACCGTGGCCAAGAGTTTCGTGCGCTCAACATGCACATCGATGGAAAAACTTTAACCCGCATCGATTTTCGAGCGATCGATTGGCAAGATGCGATCTATCCATTCTGGCTCAGTTTGCCACAGAGCGAAACAGAGCGACTGCTTGAAGAACATTTGGCACGATTGGGTGTCAAGGTTGAGCGTCATACGAAGCTAACCGGACTGGTTCAACATGCAGATCGGGTTGAAGCAACGCTGACCCATCTGAATGAGGCGGGTGAAGGTTTAAAGGATGAAGTGATCGAAGTGCCATGGCTTGTTGGGTGTGATGGAGCCCGCAGTGCGACCCGCAGCCTGAGCGATATCAAGTTTGAAGGAACGGCCGACGATGAGCTGTTCATTTTGGGCGATGTCGCCTTGGCATGGGATGAGCCTGAAGACGAAGGGCAAAACTTTATGTCGGCCGACGGTATCCTACTGGTTGTGCCGCTGCCGGAACCGAAACGGTACCGTGTGATCGCCCACATGCCCAAACTGTCGGCCGACGACAAGCCGGAAATCAGCTTAAACATGTTGCAATCGCTCATGGATAATCGGACCGGAAAGCAGACCACGCTTAGCGACATGGTTTGGAGCTCAAGCTTTAACGTCAAACATTTAGTCGCCACCCACCACCGTCAAGGGCGGGTCTTTTTGGCCGGGGATGCGGCCCACATTCACAGCCCCGTTGGCGGGCAAGGGTTAAACACCGGCATTCAAGATGGGTATAACCTGATGTGGAAATTGGCTTTGGTGCATCAACGAATCGGCAGCGAAAAGCTGCTCGACAGTTATCAGGCAGAACGGCATGAAATCGCTGAATCAACAATCAGAAAAGTAAGCTTAGCGACTAAAGTTGTCACCCTAAAAACCCCGATCTCACGCACGTTGCGCAATCAGCTGGCATCATTATTAATCAATACAGATGCGGTTCACAATAAAATGGGACGTGATGTCGGCATGCTTGATATCGCTTATAAAAGCAGTGACATTGTGAAAGACGATTCCGTGTCTCGCAATCGTGCCCAGAAAGTCATTCAGGCGATTAGCGATAGCGGGGTTAATTTTGATGATGGCCCAACTGCTGGCGAACGGGCACCCAATGTGCTCTATCTCGATGAAAAGGGAAAACCCCACTCATTGATCGATTCACTGTATGGGACACCGCATAAGCTGTTGCTGTTTGCCGGTTTAAGCGACCGTCGGCCGTCTGAAATGCTGTGCGAGGTTCAAGCTGCAATCGCTCAACGGTATCCAGCCATTCAAACTTGCTTGGTCACGACGACGGCGGTGTCAAAGGCTGAATGGGACGGTGATGTTATTGTCAATGGGGATGGTGCGATTCATCGTCGGTATGGCGTGACCGACGAGGCGGTTTATCTCATCCGGCCAGACCACCATATCGGGTATCGGAGCCAGCCGGTGGCGGCCGATTTGATTCAAGCCTATTTAGAAGAGCTGTTTGTTTAAGGGATCGCCAAAAATCCTTTAGCAATTAGTGTCAAGGCTATACCCACGACAAGGTATATCAGGTTAACAATGGCACGGGTCAACCAAGAACGATTGGATAGATCCATGCCTGTCACGCGACCCAACACAACTCCGATACCCATCAAGAAAAACCAAGGGGTAAAAAAGAATGTGATAGAGCGACTGATCCCCATGGTCACCAAATCATGGATGAGTCCAGAAACGACAAAGGTCGAGATTAGGGCGATTGCTGCGGGAAAAACTCGAACTAAAGGAGAATAGATGAATTTCCCCAAGTAATAGCCCCATATCGGGTTCCAATATTGCCAAAACCCGGCAAATGAGTCTGCGCCAAATGAGCGAAGTAACATATTACGGAGTGATTTCGAATCCCCTAGCGGGACCCCATTTCGTTTTTTAACATATTGGGCAAGTGTTAAACCTTGCCATTGTTGATGTGGCCGGCCGATAGTATCTTCTTCTTTGTTGACAGTCATATCATCCTTCCTTCATTTACTGCAATTCAGTGCTGTAAATAACCGGCATTTGACCCTGCCACTGTTGCCAAAGAGCATCTTCAGTGATGAGGTCAGCCATAAAGTGAGCCACGTTGATCCGGCTCACTTGCCCAGAATCAAAGATGGCGCTGCGTATGGGTGAAGGGTGCAATTCATACTCTGTGACACTGTCGGAATCGACCAATCCATCCGGCCGGACAGCGACCCAACCAATCTGCTTATCATTTTGCCCCACTTGCACTCTCAGATAATCGGCCGCCTGTTCGTTATCGACATGGGGTGGCAATAACAGGCGTAAGAGCCCGATCACACACTTTTGGGCAAATGAAATCGGTTCGTTTAGATCACGATTGCTGTTACCCGTCGTATTCATCAACACAAATTTAGTCTGCTTTTCAGCACCATTTGATCTGATCGCATCGCATAAGCGGCGGGTCGCATCGGTCACAAGTCTGCGGGGATGACCATACATCCCTTTTAAGGTTAAGTTATGGCCAAGGCATGATGCGACCGCGTCGCATCCTTTCACATGTTCAGCCAGTTCCGCGTCGCTTAAATCTAGCACCGCCGCTTGAATGACAGTTAAGTTGGTGTGCCCTTTTACGTTTTCAGGCAAACGGTCGGCCGAACGCACAATCACTTTAACGTTGTGACCACGGTCTAAAAGATGTTTGACAAGCCAACGGCCGGTTGCGCCAGTTGCGCCTAAAATTAGAATGTTCATTTTTATTCTCTCATCCCGACCAATGATTATTGGCCGGGGATATTTTATAGTTTATTTGGGTTTCCAAATGGTGTTGATGTAACCAAGCCCTATTGAAAAGCTGGGGCGGTTGGTACAAGAACCTGTTTTTGCCACTGTTCAACATTCACGCCCCGAATGACCAGCCAGAGCGGCAGCAATACCTCTCCGATAAAGAGGAATTCTGCAAACGTCACACCAAAGTCAGGGAATAACAAGAAGATGAAAGCGTCTGCAAGGTAGCCGAAGCAGCCAATCATCAAAGCGATACCGATGAGTTTGGGGATATAGTTTGATTTGAAAACCAGATACCCCATCGGGAAAAGCCAAAGGCCCCAAAAGATGCTAGCGATTTGAATGCCGTATACGTGCAACTCTAAAAAGAGGCTGATCAGGTTATGCGGCGGCTCAGCACTATTCACCAATATCAAAACCGCACCATTGGTAATCTCATTCAGCATGGCGATCGGCATCCCCAGCAAGATGAACAGAACCATCAATCGGGCGATATTTTTATTTACGGGGTTGAGCAGCTTGTACAAAAGCAACACAACGATGATATTAACTAACTGAACCACTAATGCGCTGGCGATACTCAGTCGGAACAGCGATTCATTCGCCAAGATGTTATTGACTGTCTCGCCGATATTTTCAGGGACAATAATTTGGCTGGGGACATACAAAATGCCAAATATGCCCAAGGGAACTAAAAGCAGGTACATAAAACCGGCGAGTCTGGCGGTTTTATTAGGATTCAATTTTTCTTGATTCATCATTTTTTTCTCCATCTTCTAATTGTTTACGTATGACAGAAATCAAAGGCATATTTAAATCTCGCACCTTTCGCAGCAGCCCATACAAAGCTGCTTGATCAACTACGGGGCCATTTAGAAGCGTCGTCCCGTCTCTCTCTAGCGTGATGGTCAATCCATCAAACCACTCGCCCCAGCGGTCTGCCATATGCCCCTCAAGGCGTATTTCGTAAAACGCCTGCTCATTCATGTTTTGCTTGGTGGATTGTGTTTCGTTCATGTCATGCCTTTGCCTGTTGTTTTTTTCAATGATGGAAGCATATCAATTGGCATGGTGAGTGGTCATCACCACATCTGGTGATTAAGGTGGTGATTCTTATTTATTCAACCCAATCACCCGTATTCCCCAGATTGGGCCAGTTTCTAGCCAAGTCTTGCGTAGATCGCATACCCGTTTTTCAAACTGGACCAATCTGATGGCAACATATCATCTGCTGAATAAATTTGGTAACAGGCACAAAAAAAGCCCCGGCCGGTAAATTTGTTTACCGGCCGGGGCTTCTCACTTCTCACTTCCTACTTTTCACTTCACACTTCACACGTCCCCCTATCCCAACAGTTCAAGCTCCTCGGCCCGCCGCACCGCCGCGCGGCGGCTGCTAACCCCCAACTTGCTGTAAATGTTTTTCGTGTGGGTCCGCATCGTATTCAGCGACACCATTAACCGCTCTGCGATTTGCGGCCCGTTTAATTCAGTTCCCAACAAACGCAACACGTCCAGCTCCCGCTCGCTTAAAGGGTCTACTAAAGCTTGACCCGCAGTTGTTTTATCCGGCTGTTGCCCAAAGGCCGCCTGCAATTTTTGCAGATAGCTAGGATCAAGGCTGTGGCTTTCCGGCCGGTTCAAAATCTCGTTTAAGCGAGCCAAGATCACAGCCCCCTCATGCACAAAAAGCTGAACCGCCCCTTCCGGTTCGGCCAGAGTTAAAGCGCGATGCAAACGACTATCAGCATCGGCCGTGTTGTTTTGCTGTAGATAGATGCCCGTTTGCAGCAGCAGAATTTCGATCACGCTCCCTATCCGCCCCCCAGCTTCAGCCCTGTTTAACAGCCTCTGTAACCAGCTTAAGATCGGCTCAAAATCACCCCGTTTCGGGTCGCTTTCATTTTCAGCAATCAACAGACGAGCAAAGGTAATGTGCTCAAATTCTTGAAAGTAATTTGGCTCAGCGTCTATTGTCAGATGCTGGCGACCGGCCCAATCTCGAGCTCTGGCCAGATTCCCTTGAGCGATCCAGCACCTGGCTTTTTCAGCCGCGATCGGCCGTGTATCCGGCACAGGGGTGCGCACATACAGCTTCTCAGCCTGGTCAAGCAACGCCAACGCACCGTCGAAATCCCCTTCAGCCTGCTTAAGGCGAGCTTTGTACCGCGCCAAACGATAAGGCCAGTCAGGCAAGGCGGCCGCTTGCCCCAGCGCTTCTCCTTGCTGTAACTGCTCGGCCGCTTTTTCCCGGTTCCCCTGATCAAAACTAAGAGCGGCCAATCCCAAGTACAGGTCGGCCGTCCCCTGCAAACTGTGACCGTTCTCGCTATGTGCCAGCGCAATTTGCAGCGCCTGTTCATAAACGGCTATAGCCGCCTGTAGCCGCCCTTGGGCGATACGGATATCCGCCAACCCATAGGTGCCGCTTAAAGCAAATACGATATTGCCGACCTTCTGAAAACTATCCATCGCATCTTTCAACGCTATAAAAGCCGCTTCTAGGTCGCCCATCGCCCAATGGGCCAACCCCAAAATAGCGGACGGCGGCCCTCGGCGGATAAAGTCGGTTTCTGAATGGAGATCAAGCGCACGTTGCGCAAAAAGAATTGTATTTGGCACATCTCCCGTTGCCAGCGACAGATACGACCGTGCAGAAGCGATCTCACCTAGCAGCGCTTTAAACTCATCTTCATCCACGACGATCATCGCAGCCGTGTCTGATGTTGGGGCTTCGAGCCAACTTTCAGCATCGTTCAAACGGGTGACGGCCGCCTCTAAATTCCCTTGGTTCAGCAACATCCAACCATACCCGACGCTGAGCACCGGCCGAACTTTGACCAGCTCATCAGGAACTTGTTCTAGCCACTCAAGCAGGATCGGTGTTTGCAGGCTGTTCCGGTGCATCGTAGGCCATATTTGCTCGATCAACTTCGCCACACGTTCGAAATCTTCGGCCGCCAGCGCATGCCGAATCCCGTCAAACGGCCGATCATGCTGCTCGTACCATTCGCTTGCGCGTAAATGTAATTGGGCCACCTGATCAGGCTGTTCCTCATGCAGGCGCGATTGCAAAACATCTGCAAACAGATGGTGATAACGGTAAGCGTGCCGCTGATCATCGAGAGAAATCGTAAACAGATTCCCGCTCTCTAGTATCCCCAGCATCGTCTTGCCATCATTTTGCTCGGTCACCGCATCACACAAAGGGCCGTTTAATGTTTTAAGGATCGATGTTTGAAGTAAAAAATTGCGTACCGGCTCCGGCTGGCTGTTCAGGACCTCTTCAATAAGATAATCAAGAATAAAATGGTGCCCGCCGCTAAACGCTTCAATAAAATCAGACGTGCCGCTTTCCCCCTGCCGGCCCTGCAGAGAAAGCGCCGCCAGCTGCAGCCCGGCAATCCACCCTTCGGTTCGGCTTTCCAACGTCGCCACATCTTCGGCCGAAAGCGTCAGCCCCATCACTTGGTTAAAAAACCGGGTCGCTTCAGTCGGGGTAAAGCGCAAATCTTTATCACGACATTCAGCCATCTGCCCCTTTGCCCGATAGCGAGCAAGCGGGAAAGGCGGGTCTTCACGCGTCGTGATCACCAGATGCATCTGCGGCGGCATATGCTCAATTAAAAAGATGACGATCTCATCAATCGCCTGCGTATCGACAAGATGATAATCATCTAGCACAAACAGAAACTTGTCTGGCAAAAGGCTTATTTCATTCAGCAGCGGGATCAGAACCGATTCAAATGGGAGCGGCTGGGGCGATTGCAACAGGGGAATCACGCTTTCTTCCAAATTTAAGCTTCGGCCTGACACCTCGATCTTTTGCAGCGCCGCCACAAAATAGGTCAAAAAACGCTGTGGCTCTTTGTCTCTCTCATCCAGTGAAAACCAGGCGGTCGGCTGCGCTAACCCCGCAGTCCACTCGCTAATCAACGCCGTTTTGCCAAACCCGGCTGCGGCCGAAACCAGCGTCAGCTTGCGCGACATACCCGCGTTTAACCGTTCGATTAAGCGGGGGCGCTCAACCGTATCCGTTCTGGGCAGCGGGCGATAAATCTTTGTCGCTAATATTGAATTCAAATCAAGATGCATTGTCGTTTTTCAATATCCCATTCATCTGTTTAAAACGTGTTTCGTGGAACGTTAAATCTGGCAAGTGAGGGCTTTTGCACAACACGCTTCATTGTTCTCGGTGTGAGTGCTAAACTATTCTATCCCAATTACACACCAAGCGTTCTCCAGTTTGAACCGTCGCAACCCATTTCACCGATTTTCATGGCAAAACAAGATCTACTCAATCTCCTCGGCCGGAGATTAACGATGACTATCGACCGGCCGCTGGGCTCTCGCCACCCACGACACGCCGATATGCTTTACCCGGTTAACTATGGCTACATCGATGGCATCCTGGCCGGTGACGGCATGGAACAGGATGTCTATCTTTTGGGCGTAGACCGGCCGGTAGAATCATTTACCGGCGTGATCATCGCCATCCTAAAACGGGCCGACGACGTAGAAGATAAGCTGGTAATGGCCCCGGCCGGCGTGACTTTTACGGATGCAGAGATTTTGGCGCAGACATACTTTCAAGAGCAGTATTTTCAAACAACTTTACAACGCTAACGCCAGACCTGTCAGGTTTTAAAAACCTGACAGGTCTATTCAATACAGGAACATTAGTTCTTTTTGAGGTATACTTCTG
>JAHDEB010000057.1:0-4665 GCA_020629055.1 Chloroflexota bacterium | reverse complement strand
ACCTGACAGGTCTATTCAATACAGGAACATTAGTTCTTTTTGAGGTATACTTCTGCCCATGGCACAAAAAGCAAAACCAACCTTTTCTCTCAAGGATCAGCTATTCAATGCTGATAAAGTCGCCTACCTCAGCGGCTTGTTCTCGGCCGCCTATCCCGCGTTCAAACCGGAACAATTTCAGCAAGACGTGGTTAGCCAGTTCCCACAGCTTGAACTCAAAGAACGGATCAATCATATCGCCGAGCAGCTGCACGCCCACCTGCCATCCGACTACCCCACCGCCCTTGGCATCATCCTTAAAGCCCTCCCCCCCGAGCTTGATCCAACTAAAACCGATGATGATTTTGGGGATTTTATTATCGGGCCGCTTAACCATTTTGTTGCGCTGTACGGCTGCACGGCCGAACATCTTGACGCCTCTTTAAATGGGATGAAAGCGATCACCAAACGGGCATCAGCCGAAGATGCGATCCGCTATTTCATCAACGCCTTTCCAGAACAATCCCTTAAATTCTTAACCCGATGTGCCACCGATGAAAATTATCATGTGCGTCGTTGGGCCAGCGAAGGGACCCGGCCGAAACTCCCTTGGTCGCAAAAGCTTGTCATCGACCATCATGCCCCGATGCACATCTTAGACCTCGTCTTTGCCGACCACACCCGCTACGTCACCCGCTCGGTTGCCAATCACCTAAACGACATCGCCAAAATCGAGCCGGAACTGGTAATTTCGACGTTGCAACGCTGGAAAGAGAGCGGCAAGCAAAACGAAAAAGAGATGAAGTGGATGATTCAGCATGCCACCCGCACGCTGGTCAAAAATGGGAATCAAGATGCGCTGGTGCTCATGGGGTTCGGCGAAGAGCCAGACGTTTTGATCAGCGACTTGGTCACCCCCACACCCACCGTCAAAATCGGTGATGCGTTTGAATTTTCACTTACCATCCATCCGAATAAAGATCAAAATCTGATGATCGATTATGTGATGGACTTTGCGACAGATGGGAACCGGCGGGCCGGCCGGAAAGTGTTCAAGCTAAAGCATGCTGAAGCGAAAGCGGGCAAAGCGATCAAAATTAAGAAGAAGCACCCGATGCGTTTAATGACAACCCGCACGCTGTACGAGGGGGCACACACCATCACTCTGCAAATCAATGGGCAATCGTTCGATTCGCTTTCATTTGACCTTAGAACCGCTTGATCTATGATTATGCCCATACGGTACAGATAACAACGCCTTATCTGGAGAGGAACCATGGGTATGATAAAAGAACTGGTCGCACTGGTTAATGATGCAGACGAAAATCGGCGCGAGAAAAACTATGAGGCGGCCACCCAAAAGCTCGGCCGGGCGGCTGAATTTGCCAAGCAGCTCAATCGGCCGCGCCTGCTCGCCATCATTTTTATGCGTATGGGGCAAGCGTTTGAAGCCGACAACAAAACCCAACATGCGCTGGCCGCACATGAAGCCAGCTTTAAATCTTTAACCTTTATCGACGCACTTGATTTAGACGATGTTTTTCAATCGATGTTTCGGGTGGCGGTCGGCAAAAGCTATACATATGTCCCGCTGAGCGAGTCGGTCAATATCTCCCCTGATTTATACACCCCACAAACTGAGTCTGATCTGTTTAAAGCGGCCGATGATCCCCACCTGGTTCCAAAAACATTGATCAACATCGGCAACGCCTATTTGCGCATGAAGCAGTCGAACCCGGCCGCCGACCGCTTTAAACAGGCGTTAGAACGGCCCGAGATCGACAAGGTGCCTGAATTACAAGGGATGGCGTTAACCCATTTAGGACTAATCCGTGTCCGAGAAGACAAACTAGACGAAGCGGCCGATCATCTAGAAAAAGCGCTGGCCGCATTTGAACAGGCGGGCAGTTCGGCCGCTGACCAGCGCAGGGCACAAACGGTGTTGGCCAGCTTGCGCTTTAAACAGGATAAAACGGCCGAAGCACTTGATCTATACAACAAAGCCGAAAGGCTCTATGCAGCCACCAAAGACACCCTCGGCCAACAGCGCACACAAATCAATATCGGCCACATTCACCTATTAGAAAAAGATTGGGACAAAGCGTTATCTGCGTTTCAACAGGCAAAAGGGTTAAAAGCTGAAACGGTTGACAAACAGGCGCTCGGATACCTTTTTTGGGGGATGGGTCGCTGCTTCATGGCATCGGACAAAACCGAAGAGGCGATCGATGCCTTCAACCAAAGTCTGACTTATGTCGAAAACATTCATGACCAGCTCGCATCTGACGAAGGCAAAGTCGCCTTTTTCGACAGTGTGCAGGAAATCTACGACGGCTTGATTGAAGCATGGCTAACACGGGTTGATCAAGTGGACCAGAATGGTGATGCATATGCAGCATTGCTAGAAATCATCGACCGGTCACGCGGGCTAAGCTTCCAAGATCTGCTGGAAAGTCGGCGGAGTGTAAAGCGCAAAGTGACCACCCAACGGCCGCCAGAGCGCTCGATACGGCCGTTTGAACAGATCGCCCAAACAGCCAGCCACGTCGATCTCGATTTAGATATCGATTTTAATCCCAATGTTCGGTTCGCCTCCAACATCGGCAGTGAAAACATTCCGCTTCGCCCCCCATCGCGCGATCTAGATGTCGATTTTGACCCCGATGTTAAGATCGCCTCGAACATCGGCGGCACCGATATAGGCTTGCCCCTTCGGCCAGTTGAACCGGCCCCAGAGGTCGAACGACGGCCGCCCCCTCCCCCTCGGCCGATGGCGCGACTGGTTTACTACGGCCTGCCAGAACAATTAATTATCCTTGGGGTTTCGGTAGATGGGGACATTCTGGGCCATGTCGCCCCGTTGGGTGATGACGCCCTCGCAGAACGTGTCAAAAATCTGCTGCAAGCGTTGGATGCGGACGTGCCGCCAAACGTCGATGCCAATCGCTTTATGGGGCGCAGACCCCCGGCCGAAAACAACGGCGGCGATCCGGCCGAAACACAGCTCAAAACACTCTACCAAACATTGGTCCAACCGGTCGCCGCTCATTTCCCAACAGACGGGACACCGATTATCGTTGAACCGCACGGGGCATTATGGCTACTGCCGTTTGCAGCCCTACTTGCCCCCGATGGCACAAGCTTTATCGATCAGGCACCACTTTTATCGGTGCCCGCCTACCCGATCTTAAAAGAAATTCGGGAGGAGCCCGATTACGGTGTGCCGGAAGAGTTAAAAGCGTTGTTGGTTGGCAACCCGGCCTACCCACGCTTCATCGAATTCGGGGGCTCAAGCTACCAGATGGAGCCCTTGCCAGCGGCCGCAAAAGAGGCCAAGCAGATCGGGAAACAGCTGAAGCCATCCCGCCAAACCCTGTTAAAACCGGCCGAGGCGACCGCCAGCAAAGTTGAAGATTTGCTCAATGAACATCAAATTATCCATCTGGCCACCCATGGTATCGCCTATGCGAATGATCCAAATGCATCGTTTTTGGCGTTTGCCAAAGGGAAAGATGATCGGCCGATTTTGACGGTGCGTGATGTCATGCGACAATCTATTCAGGCGGATCTGGTTGTGCTCAGCGCCTGTCAAACCGGGCTAGGCAGAATCTCTGGGGACGGCATGCTGGGGTTAGGACGTGCGTTTTTGGCTGTAGGGGCCAGAACTGTTATCGTCAGCTTATGGAACGTGAGCGACAGCGCCACGGCCGAGCTGATGACCCACTTTTACCGCTTTTATCTAGAACTTGACGACAAGGCGATTGCGTTACAGCAGGCGATGATTCAGCTTCGCAAAAACCCAACCTTTGCCAAGCCCAAATTTTGGGCCCCCTTCGTCCTCATCGGCGCAGAGATGTAAAACACTCAAGGTGCGGGGCACTCCCTATTCAATTTATTGCAACATGGCAATTAGTAAAGGGGAGTGCCCCGCACCCTTAACCTATCAAATATGACCCAACTCGTAACCATCGAACAAATGAAAAATGCTTGGACCACCATCCAAGACAAAGTACACCGGACTCCGCTTAGCCACAGCACCTTTTTCAGCAACGAAACCGGCTGCAATATCACTTTAAAAGAGGAGCTGTTTCAAAAAACCGGCTCGTTTAAAGTGCGCGGGGTGTCTAACAAGATGAACTCGCTCACCCCACAAGAAAAAGCAAAGGGGGTGATTACGATCTCGGCCGGGAATCACGCCCAAGCGGTGGCGTGGTCGGCCGGGCAGTATGGTATTCCGGCAACTGTCGTGATGCCGGCCAAAAGCGTTGCCAGCAAACAGCAGGCGACCCGCGACTATGGTGGCGAGGTGATTTTGACCGATGCCCCTCTGCTCGAAACGATGTTGGGTATCCAAGAAGAACGTGGCTTGTATTTTGTCCATCCGTTTGACGACCCGTTAATAATTGCCGGGCACGGCACCTGTGGCCTTGAAATCGTTGAAGATGTCCCCAACGTCGATGTGGTTTTAGTCGGGGTTGGCGGCGGTGGCTTAATTTCAGGGGTAGCAGCGGCAGTGAAACAGCTTCTGCCCAACGCCAAAGTTTATGGCATCGAACCTGAAGGGGCTCCCACAATGACCAACAGTTTGGCCAAGGGTGAACCGGCCACGCTCAAATCGATCAACACCATTGCAGACGGGCTGTCAGCCCCATTTGCTGGGGTGCATAATTTCGCCCATGTTCAAGC
>JAHDEB010000300.1 GCA_020629055.1 Chloroflexota bacterium | reverse complement strand
AGCTTTCAGCCACTTCACCCTCGTTTGCAAAAACGCGGGAGCCAAAAATAGCTACTGCCAAGAATACGCTCAGCACGACGAGGATACGGATTGAAAAGTTTTCGGGATCAACGCCTGCCGAGATGATGCCCGCAATCCGTGCAACAATGGCTAAAACAAGGAATAAAGCGGTGACGCGCAACGTGGTAACTTCCATTAAAATGGCGCTAATTGCATACAAAATACCAAAGGTAACCATCGGTGCCCCGATATTGGCTCTAATATTCGACATTCCGAATATTCCATCCCCGATCGGCTGAATCATCGTAGCATCAAGCTGCATATGGGGGGCAAACATATAAAGTAGACCGTTGTATAAAAACATCAAAGCGACCAAGCCGCATAGAATTCTTGCTGCAATTTTCATAATATTTTCCTTTTTAGGGCTCCAAACCAATCAGTTGGTGGGTGTATCAATAAAAAATGTAGGCATCGTGCCAGATGGCATGTTGATGTGTCATGTCTGGTTGGTTTCCCTCAGTTCTCAACGGGAGTGGGGGCAAACCGAGAAACCGGTACAGTACCTATTCAATTAGTATTGTCGGCCGTTCGCGCAAGGTGACCGGCAATTGAATCTCGGTTACTGTTTCAGCCATTCTGTCCGGTTGTGGAGGGACAATAAATAGCTCTTGAACCGGACCGCCTATTTGGTAGCCGTTGGCTTCGGCCCAGCGCCCTAAGCTTGCATAACAATCATAACTTTTATCTGGACCGCCAAGACGAACGACGCAGGCTGCCGTTTCAACCGGCTCTAACATCCGCATCGTTAGCTGATGGCCATCGTTTAACGACAGATTTTGGTTGACGGGATTGTGAACCAAATAGCCAATTTCGACATCGGCGTCTTCCATGGTAAATCCTTCACTGTGTTGTAGGACGGTCAGGTGATTTAGCTTTTTCTTCGGTATATTTTTAGGCAGAATTTTTCTAAGCTCATAAACATAGTTTTGAACTTGGCGAAGGTCAGCTAGTGTGTCTCTAAAACCGTAGAATGGGCGCTGTGGCAAAGACTTCAGGACGATATCATCTTGTGTTATATCTCCGTCTTGATCGACCTGACGCAGCCGGGCTTCAATATGATGCAACCGGGCTATTTGAGCGTGTAATTCTTGTTTTACTTGGGCCTTTGTCAGGGCCAGCATGCCGCGCAAGGCTTCGGTTGAAACATTATCGGCGACCAACTCTTGGATCTGTTCGAGACTTAGCCCCAGCTCTTTCATCGCGAGGATACGATTAAGTTCGGGCAATTGTGCCGCCCGATAATAACGATATCCGGTAAATTTGTCGGTGTGTTCCGGCTGGAACAGTTTTATCCGATCATAGAAGCGTAGTTGAGATGTTGCGATTTGCGCAATTTTGCTAAATTCTCCGATTCTAAACATGGTTTCACCTCAATTAACTTTCATCTGGCAGCTGTTGGTTGTGCTCACGAATCGATTTCATTGTCATGTAAAGTGCGATTGAGTGCAAAACAACTGAAATACCGACAACAATAAAGAGGCGTGCGGGGGTGTCTGCCACACGAGCGCCGTCAATTAGATCCATGACTTCGCGGACCCAAGCGCTGCCGAGTGCAACGGCGTAGCCACGGGCATCTTTGATGATGAGGATGGCGATCCAAGATGACATCGCCATGGCCACTTCTCTGGCTGACCAAGATAGAATCGCACTTGTTGGGGCACCAATGGCCGATGGGCCTGGAAAAGTTTCTGGGGAAATCCATCCCCAAAGGCCAAGCAAGGTGGCGATTAGGCCGGTCAAAAACGTGATAATCACTGCGAATGTGGGGGTTTTAATTCTCATCTTTAATCCTTTTTCAAAATTCAAGCTAGCCGTTACAAAGTTGATCGTTGCTTGATCTCATTGATGCGGAGTTTAAACGTTGAAGTAGGTTTAAAGTCAAGGGGTAAACGAATACCAATTTCGCTTTTACCGAATTAAAGGTAGATAGACGGTAGGCTCGATAGAATTTGTTGGACTTTGAGGGGTATGTGTTGGGACCGCTGTGGCCGTCATGCTCGGGGTTGGTGTACTGGTAGGCTCAGGGGTATCTGTAGGTGTTTGGCTTGGTAACGGGGTCTCTGTCGGTAGTAGGGTCGGTGTCTCTTCTGGCACAGGAGCTGTTTCAGGTAATGCTACAAACCATTGATAACTGTCATATCGACCTGTATTATAGCTAACCATCAATTTACCCCCTTCAAATTTGATACAATGTAACTTTCGCTCTTCAAAAGGGGCGTCCGGGTTGCAATCGGCGGTTAAATCTGGGACAGTGACATAAAACGGGGGATCAACGAAGCGGCCGTTACACGTTGGGAAGCACCTTTCAGCACCACCTTCGTTGTCGTTTGATTCATCATAGTAGACCATATAGCCTTCTATCGAATCATCAAAGTTGGGCTGACATTGAGGTGCAGGCACCGTGTTAAAATAAAAGCACAGTGGGTAGCGGGTCCCCACATCCATATCAAATATTGAAATCTCGATTTGCTGACCAGCCAACTCTGCAGGAATATCGATTAATGGAATCTCAACCCGGTTATGCGTTAGAGATTGCTGCGGCAAGAAGCCCAAGGCTGTGATAAAAACACCATCCTGCGAAAAATCGCCTCCTTGGTCTGTCATCTGTAAATTACGTTGGTTGATGTCACTCTGAAGTCCGAAATGTGCGTGCGGTGGGCCGGCCCAAATATCAAACCCATTATCAGAAGCCCCGGCCACCGTTTTCACATCTAGATAAAGGGACCGGGTTTGTTTTGCCTCATCGATGATGATGCCGTCAACATCTTCAGCCATATTAATTTCAAAACCACGTCCCATCGTGTCTGGATCTGCAGCGGCGTTAGCCATGCCATCTTCATCACCTACGTTTTCTATCACGCAGTTGTCATCCTCCCCATCAACAATATCAAACCCCCCATTGTTATGCGGCCAACTTTGATCTTGACAGCGGGTTGGTACAGCGCCAATCGCATTCCATGCACCCGGGGAAACCCAGTGCAAGTCGGTTTCAGTATGATATAGACCGATCGGCTGCCCTCCTGATGCAAGCATATTGGCTTCATATTCAGATTGGCCCAAATAACTGGCTAAATCAACCCGTTCAAATTCGCCATTATCTGATTGCTTGAAATAATAAAGCGTAAACAAGGTGACCGTCTGGTGAATGGGGTCTGTTGAATCACCTCCCGGCCGACGAAGTTCATCTAACCGCATGAACCAATGGGGGTTAATTTGACCCACCTTATATGGGTTACTTTTAGATCTATAGTAATCGGAATACAGCTCTTGATTACATCGCCCTTGCCCTGCGTGGGTATCCCATTCACAGGTTTTGACAATACAAGGATTGTGCAGTTGATTGGAGGCAGAGCAATCAGATTCGTCAATTGGTTGAATTAAAGCTAAAGGATTTGCTCCGTTATTGAGCAGCTCAGCTGCAAATGGGGTTGAATGTGACAGAGTTGCACCTTCTGGCACAAAGTGATTGACTGAGTCAGGGTCCAGTAACTCTACCCGGACAATATTTGTTTCGACAAGAGAGCTAGTTATATTGTCGATGACCCATCCTTTATAGTTATTGGGCACCTCTATCTGGAATGTATAGGTTCCATCGTGCCCGTATGAGTCCCTGAACGGTGAGTTGGTTGGAGAGAATGGATCACCAAATCCGGTGCTTTGATCAGGCCCATATAAGGAAAGATGAGACGTTTTTATACCTGCGAAAACAGGCGATCGTGCCAGATGAATTTGGGTAGTGTTTGATGGTACGGCCGGTTTTGGCGCCGTACCGCTCGCAAATGAACTAAAACTAATCAAACTGACCAAGACGATTATGACGGCCGTTAAGCCTTTTTTCTCTTTTCTCTTCATACTCAGCACCCCCATAGGATCCATTAATTCAGTTGGCTATAATTGTAAACTCAAAAATCGTTTAAAGCGATATCGATAGCGGATAGGTAAAACCGGAAGGGTAACCATGTGAAAACCTCAAAAATCTTAATCAACCTGACCGCAGTGGTCTTTACAGTGTATGGGGCATTATTTGCCTTGTTTCCGGCCGCAATGTTCGAATTTATTACCGACGGACGTGTGACAACCAGCTCGGCGTTGATTGATATTCGCGCCACCTATGGTGGAATGTCCGTGGCAGCGGGTGTCATCCTATTTCTGCTGTCGCGAAAAGCGGAAACTGTTCGACTAGGCTTGACCGGTGCGTTGGTTTTAATGTTGGGGATGGCAACCGGCCGTATAATCGGTATGGTCGTTGATCAAGATGCGAACTTAATCATGACCATCTATTTGGCTCTCGAGCTGTTGGTTGTTGCGGCGTCTGGCTACCTGCTAAAAACAACGGCCGACTAAAATGGGTAATCCCCCCTCAACTAATTAACAGCATAAACTTTGAATTTAAGCACACAGCTGCAAGCAAAATTGAATTCGGCCGTCATAAACGCAGATCCGCACTTTGCCGAAGTTATCGGTATGGAATCGTATCGGCCGGGCTATTTGCCATACCCGGCTAAAATTTCGATACGAACAACGAATAGCCAAACGGTTGAGTGTGTCTTAAAAGTGAGCCAGCAACCAAAGCGTCTTTTATATGAAGGAAAAGTGCTTAAAGCTTTAACTGACTTGGGTCTTTCGGTACCTAAAGTCTTGGTTGCAAAGACGAGCTTACAACATGAATCGAATTTGCTGGCATTCTTACTAATGAGCAAGCTTCCGGGAGTCTCACTTCCATGGATTAACTTATCTGATTTAAATACCGCCTTTCAAACCTCTGAGCTCGTGCATCAAGGTGTCGACACTCTACATGCTTTAACGGACAAAGTGAAATCTCATCCTATTGAACCATTGCTACCCTCCGTAACATTGGAATCAGAACTACAAAAACTCATCACAAATAAGGGCCCATGGCTAGAGGTTTCTATATTTGCAGAAGCACTCGATCTTTTAAGCGTCTCCGTTCCAGAGATCAGAACGCCGCTTGTATTTTCAAACGGAGACTATAACCCGCTAAACTTTCTAGCAGAGCAGAATCAAATTAGTGGTTGGGTTGACTTTGAACATGCTTGTTTTGAGGATCCCTACATCGGCTTTGCAAAGTTTTTTCTTTGGGCCGATGATGATTATGGTTGGGGGGCCGGTGCAAAAGCAGGCTTGGTTGAACGCTATCTATTTAAACATCAAGTAGCACCCTCAGAATTTTTAGTCAGGCTAATTCTGCGTGGTCTTAGCTATCTTCATCAAATAGATCCTATGGATGCACCCCCATACATGCTACAAGTTATCACAGAAGCAGTTGGTAGCCTAAAGTCTGATTTATAGATAGCATTGTTGCCATGATACTTGACCAACTAAAGATCCCCATCCTTCAAGGGCCGATTGGCTCAATCGCGTCACC
>JAHDEB010000056.1 GCA_020629055.1 Chloroflexota bacterium | reverse complement strand
AAGCTGTGATTGGTCAACGATACAAGTTAGCCGAAATGGCGGAGGCGCATAGGCATGTCGAAACCGGCCGGAAGAAGGGAAATTTGGTGATAAAAGTGATATAAATACCTGTTATCGTAGAGTCACCTATTCGGAGCATGTAAAAATGGAAAAACCTAAAGACTGGTACTATGTAAAAGCCACAGATCGAGAGAGTGGACCTCCAAGATATTCTTTTAATTGGATCATTGCAGGAAGAACTTTATTCAAGGTTTATTCTGATCGAATTAAGATCGGTAGAAGGGAGATTTTATTTAGTGACATCGAGAACATAACGTTGTACCAAACAAAGCAAATGATTTTTTCTGCTGAGCTTTTGAGTATCAAAACAAAGGAAAAAGAGTTTCAGGTTGGATTTAACCCATGGGTGAATCCGGTAAAATATATTCCTTTAAATATCAACTATGAAAAGGTTAAAATGCAATACTCGGTTTTTAGTATTGTGTACAGAATCGCTTTAATTGCATTTTTAATTTATTGGTTTTTTATCAACTGACTAAATGATTAAGTTGCCAAATAAATCTAAACTGGCCAACAACAAAAAACGGCCGATGGTCTTTCAACCACCGGCCGCGAATCTACTTTCGTGGAGGCGAGTCTAAACCGACCCACCGAATACGTCGCTTTGCTTACACCCGACTACCCCTCTTTCAGCATATTGCGCAATACCGTGTGCAAAATACCACCGTTCCGGTAGTAATCTACCTCAACCGGCGTATCGATGCGCAATGTTGTCGCAAACTCAACAGCTGATCCATCAGCCTTTTCAGCCCGAACTGTAATGTCTTGCAACGGTTGGATATTGTCATCCAAATTCACCGTTGAAAGCACTTCGGTGCCGTCTAAGCCAAGGGTTTCCAGCGTTTCACCAGCTTTAAATTGCAGTGGCAAAATGCCCATGCCGACCAAGTTTGAACGATGGATGCGCTCGAATGTCTCAGCGATCACCATCTTCATACCCAGCAACAAGGTTCCTTTGGCCGCCCAGTCACGGCTAGAGCCCATGCCGTAGTCGTTACCGCCGATAACCACACCAGGGGTGCCGTCTTCTTTGTACTTGAGCGATGCATCGTACATCGTCATGACTTCGTTGGTTGGCAAGTAGGTGGTAAACCCACCTTCAGTGCCCGGAGCCATTTGGTTGCGGAAACGAACGTTGGCAAATGTACCACGCGTCATCACTCGGTCGTTACCACGGCGTGAGCCGTAGCTGTTGAAATATTGTGGTTCAACATCACGATCGGTCAGGTATTTAGCGGCCGGGCTGGTGCGGCTAATCGCACCGGCCGGGGAGATATGGTCGGTTGTGGTCGAGTCACCCGCTTTAACCATCACCCGTGCACCGCTGATGTTAGAAATCGGCTGAATGTCGGCCGTCATTTCTGTAAAGAACGGTGGTTCTTGAATATAGGTTGAATCTGGATTCCAAGGATAGATTTCGCTTTCGCTCGTCGGAATCTCGTTCCAAGTTTCATTCGCCGTGTACGCTTGACCATACTGTTTCTCGAACATTTCTGGATCAATCGAAGCGGCTACAGTCGCCTGTACTTCTTCAGATGAAGGCCAAATGTCTTTCAAGAACACATCGTTCCCATCTTGGTCTTGGCCAATCGGGTCAGATGTAAGGTCGATGTCGGTGGTTCCGGCCAATGCATAAGCGACAACCAACGGTGGGCTGGCCAAGAAGTTTGTTTGGGTATGTGGAGACACACGCCCTTCAAAGTTCCGGTTACCAGATAGGACGGCCGAAACGACCAAATCCGCTTCCTGAATCGCATTCACAACCGGCTCGTCTAATGGGCCAGAGTTACCGATACAGGTGGTACAGCCATACCCTACATTGTAGAAACCGATCGCCTCGAGTGCTTTGGTCAACCCAGCTTTGTCCAAATAGTCGGTCACAACTTTTGAACCGGGAGCCAATGAGGTTTTAACGAATGGTTTAACCGTTAAGCCACGCTCAACCGCCTTTTTAGCAACCAATCCCGCCCCAACCATCACGCTAGGGTTAGATGTGTTTGTACAAGATGTAATGGCTGCAATCACGACATCGCCGTGCTTCATTTCAACTTCGCTGCCATTTTTATAGGTCGCCGTTTTGCCCAGGTCCGCTTCTGGCAAACCGATGCCTTGCGGGCCAACGGGAGCCAACAACATTTTGCGATACTCGCTTTTCATGTCGGTGAGCGCGATGCGGTCTTGCGGCCGTTTTGGACCGGCCAAAGCAGGCACAACGGTTGACATGTCAAGTTCTAGGGTGTCTGTAAAGTCTGGATCTGGGCTTGAAGGATCGTACCAAAGGCCGTTTAGCTTGGTGTACTCTTCAACGGTGCTGACAAGTTCTTCAGACCGGCCGGTTAGGCGCATGTACGCCAGCGTTTGCTCATCAACCGGGAAGAATCCCATCGTCGCGCCATATTCAGGCGCCATATTGGCAATTGTCGCACGGTCGGCCAAGGTCATGGTGCCCATGCCGTCGCCGTAGAATTCGACGAATTTTCCAACCACACCTTTCTCACGCAACATCTGGGTTACAACCAAAACCAAGTCGGTTGCGGTTGCTCCTTCTGGCATTTTGCCCGTTAGCTTAAAGCCAACCACGTCTGGAGTCAGCATGTAAATCGGCTGGCCGAGCATGACCGCCTCCGCCTCGATACCGCCTACGCCCCAGCCCAACACGCCAAGACCATTGATCATGGTGGTGTGTGAATCGGTGCCGACCAGTGAGTCTGGGAACAAAACGCTGCCGTCTTGATCTTTTTCCATGACTACTTTGGCCAAATATTCAAGATTTACTTGATGGACGATGCCGGTTGCAGGTGGCACAACGGTGAAGTTGTCAAAGGCATCACGCCCCCATTTCAAAAATTCGTACCGTTCCCGGTTGCGCACAAACTCTTTCTCTGCATTGATGAAGAGAGCTGCGGCCGACCCGAATGCGTCTACCTGGACACTGTGGTCGATCACAAGGTCAACGGGCACTTGCGGGTTCACTTTTTTGGGATCACCGCCTAAGCGGGCCATGGCTGAACGCAATGCGGCCAAGTCAACAACGGCCGGAACGCCGGTGAAGTCTTGTAGAATCACACGGCCGGGGCTAAACGCCACCTCTTGCCGTTCCGCTTCTACCGCTTCCCAGTTGGCCAGTTTTTTAACATCGGCCGCGTTGATAACATAGTCATCGTGGTTACGCAGTACAGCTTCTAAAAGAATTTTGATTGAAAAAGGGAGTCTATCGATATTGGCGATCCCATCTTCTTGGAGTTTTGCGAGTCGGTAGTACGACACGCCATCTTTGCCAGGAAAAGGGGTACGAGCGCCAAAGACATCTGTTTTTGCCATTGATGCACCTCTCTAAATGATTTTGCTTGTAAATTGTCGGCTCGGTTCACATCCGTTGTGGGACACGAATGATTAGTCTAATTTTGTAAAAAGATTATACCCCCTAACCAGATTAAAGGGCTAAAAGCCTGGAGGATTTGTACAAACGGCGCATTGACCATTACGTATTATCCGTTGTTTATTGCCCATTTACGGCAAGAATGTACAAATGCAAATAAATAGCTCGCCAAACAAAAGTTGAGCAGTATAAACATCAGTCTGGCACACAACACTGTTTTCTCAAATGAGCAATCTGCAACGTACAACAGGCGATTATCAATCGATAACTGGTGTTACGCGCTTTCTCGTCAAAAACAAGAAAAGTCTTCGAAAATGAAGTCGCCCATTCCAGAGGCAATTTAGACTTTTCTTGTTTAGAGCGAGTAACATGAATTGAAAATTAGTAACTATACAGGACGCCCCACGTTGCTCGATAGATTGGTCCAGTTTGACACAAGGTGATGCGTTGAACGAACCATCTAGCTAAAAACTGGCCCAATCTAAGGAAAATATTAGCACTACCAGTATAGTTACGATAATTAAAGTTAAAGTTTGTCTGCGTAGGCATGCAGGGCAGGCGCACCACCGGTGTGCCAGAATAAAATTCTTTGATTGCGGGTAAAGGCTCCCCAGCGGATTAAGTCGATCAAACCGGCCATTGCCCGGCCGGTATACACAGGGTCTAACAAGATGCCTTCTTTCTCTGCAACCAGTTCAATCGCTTCTTTCTCGGCCGCAGTCAGCACCCCATATCCTGGTTCTGCATATTCATCATTGATTTCAATGCGATCAACCACATTGATCATTTCTAATCCCAAATGGGCTGCGGTTGCGGTGGATAGTGCCCCAACCTGTGCTTTGAGCTCGGCCGCTGACCGGCTAACACTAATCCCATAAAGTTGTGACCGAACATCGTAAATATGGGCGCCCAGCACAATACCTGCCTGTGTACCCCCACTACCACTGGCAAACACAATTGTGTCGATATTCAGCGAGATCTCTTGCAACTGACAGCTGAGCTCTTGCATCGCCTGCACATACGCCGTGGTGCCGACGACGTTCGACCCACCCAAAGGTATCTGATACGACCTGTTGCCCATCGAAGCTTGCTGTGCCGCCACCCGATCCATCACTTCGGCCGGGTCGTCTCCGTTGGTCCACGTGATATGGGCACCAAACAGTTTATTCAACAGCATGTTGCCGGTCAGTATGCTCGGTTTATCACCTCGCAAGACCAAGCTGCACCCCATGCCGACACGCGCGGCAGCTGCGGCCGTTTGACGACAATGGTTGCTTTGCAAACCGCCGGTCGTAATGACATGATTGCATCCTTGAGCCTCTGCTTCGGCCAACAAATACTCTAATTTACGCGTTTTGTTGCCGCCCCCGCCCAAACCGGTTAAATCGTCCCGTTTGATATACAGCTCAGACCCTTTAAGCAGGTTGCTCAAGCGGGGCATCGGCTCTATGGGCGTCGGCAGGTTGGCCAACAGAATGCGATTGGGATAGTTTGGCGTCATTTTCGGTTGGTCGGTTTTCGGTAGATCAGTGAGTCAGTCGATTCGTTAATGCGCAAAAAACTGACCTACTGTTTACCGTCTTCTTCTTCATCAAACCAAGGGGGAGGGTTTTTGAACAACTGGTCGGCCGGATGGGGTTTTTCAGGCACTTTGATCTCGCCATACTGTTTTTCAAAATTCGAGACATTGGTTTGCAATGCTTTTAAAAATGATTTGGCATGAATGGGGGACATAATCAAGCGAGATACAATTTCACCTTTTGGTGAACGGGGCAACACTTGAGCGAAATCGAGAATCATTTCGGCCGGGGTATGGGTGATAAACGCGATGTTGGCGTAGTTGGCCTTAAGATCTTTCGGGAGTTCGATTGTGACTCGTTTTTGAGCTTTTTTCGGTTGCTGAGGTTTTTTAGGTTCGTTACTCATCTATTTTGGCTGTTCCTTATTGTCTATTTAGACGGCTCCATATTCTAATATAGAAGAGCCGTTGAAATGATAACCTGCTGGTCATTTTTGGGCGAATTTGCCTAGGCAACCTTTACGCGACGACCAAAGCATGGTTTCCGAGCCAATGGAGTTCATATTTTGGCGTCAACTCAGCCTATTGGCACATTTGGTTGCATCTACGCAAATTTATCTAAAAACTTGCAGCTTCGCGAAAAACGGTTGCTTGCCCAACTGCCAATGCTAGAATCAAAAAATCCTGCACCGGCCCGTTGCCCTGCAGGGAGCACCTATCAACCTATAGCTATCGATTTAAAGAAGTATCAAACATCATGGAAGAGGAAAAGAGGATCGAGGGGAAAGATCGTATGACGGCCTTTATCGCATTTGTAAACGGTCTGCCATTAGGCGCACTTTTTGTGTCTGGGGCGTGTATGTTTCTATTAGGGGTTGGTTTGAATAGTTGGTTCACTTGGCAGCAGCCAGCACCTATCTACTTTCACCCGGCCGAACCCACTGCAACACCGTTGCCAACCGCCACACCGATGCCGGTCAATGTTTTTGTCAATGGGGAAGTGGCAGAGCCCGGCATTTATCAATTGCCACACGATGCGATGGTGCAGGACGCGCTGGCAGTGGCTGGGGGATTCACGGCCGATGCTTTTATTGACATTGTCAATTTGGCCCAACCTTTGTCAGACGGGATGCACGTGCATGTACCACCGCTCACAGAATCGACGGCCGCGATTCCACTCATTTCAACGCCTCCGCCCACCAGCAAAACAGATGGAGAAACGGCCGGCGATCTGATCGATCTAAACCGTGCCAGCAAAAGCGACTTAGAAACACTGCCGGGAGTGGGGCCGAGCACGGCTCAAAAAATATTAGACTACCGAGAAGACAACGGCCCCTTTGCGATTATCGAGGATGTCATGAATGTTTCGGGGATAGGGCCTGCAAAGTTCGAAAAAATGGCTAATTTCATAACGATAGACTGATAAAAATCTAGGTTTGTAAAAATACCGATATTGCTCATTGTATTTGTTGACACTCTAGATTGAGTTTGCTATTATCTTGATCCGCTGGGGACGTGGTGTAGTGGTTAACACGTCGGCCTGTCAAGCCGAAGATCGCGGGTTCGATCCCCGTCGTTCCCGCTCAGCGTAAAAAGGCTCTCGATTTTTCGAGGGCCTTTTTTGTTTTCACGTGTAAACAGCCAGTGCTGATTTGGCTTGAGATAGAAACCATACCCCAAAATGCTATTCCAAATAGCTTACTTTGTTTCGACAAAGCGTCGGAATTTCAAGCCTAAATTAAGTTCCTCCCCTTGCGCCAATCGAATTAGCCAATTTACCATCTCTTCTTGAGTCAAAGCACCAATTACTTTTTGAATAGCTTGATCAGACATTTCAACGACATCTGGGCTTTCGTTTTGAGCGATCTTCAATTCAACCCGACCTATCTCAAAGACATTTAGAAATGCTTCTAAGGCTGGTGATAGATTCTTTAGCCCAGCCGGAACATATGGTTCTTCTTCTATTTCGCCATTTCGCCTTTCATACTTCGTTGTGGCTAGCCATGCCAAATAGAGCGATCGATAGTCCCCACGTAAAATATCTTCACGCAAAGGAATCAAAGAGTCGAGAATATTAACTTCATCGATCCAACCGGTAGGTTCTTCAGAATCGTAAAAAATGTTAATAACAACATACCCATCGTATTCATGAAAAGTGAGGCACCCATCAACATAAAACTGCCCTACTGAATCCATATCAATCAGGTCGCTAGGGAATCGGAATATAAGCTGTTTGGTACCCCAATTGGCAAGGTAAAGCATCGCATCATAGTATTTTGCTACGATGTCAACTTCATTAGCTGGAAAATCAGAATAACTGTAAGTAAATATCGCTTTTCTTGGGTGGGGATCAACTCGACTGGAGAGGCTCGCAACAGCATTTTGTTCTGCGCTTGTTAATGGGCGGTCAATCGCCTGAAATTCATAATGTTGATATTCTGACATAACAAAACCTCGGTGAGTATTAGATTTAGGGCTTTCTCTTCATCGGTTTTTCAAAAAAGCGAGAACGTACTTCGACAAGCTCAGCACTCCGTGCAAGCGAAATTCCTAAGATTTAAGAATTGAGCTGTTTTAAATCATCATACAAGGATGTCTTTTTTACAACCCAACAATCGCATTCATACCATTCTGATAGCTCAAAGCTTGTCGTCATATTTTTCTTCTCACCATCTTGCTCCCAAGATATAGTGAGGTTGATCTTACCACAGCGAGAAGTGGTTTCTCCCCTAATGTTAAAGTCGATCATCGAACATTCAAACTGGTAAAACCTTAGGCCCGCCCACGCTTTTTGTGCTTCTTTCCAGAGGTCGAAGAACGCAAAAGACTCGCCAGAATCATTTATGTAAGCCTCGTCATGGTAGGGTTCATTTTCCTGAGGCGCATCATCCCCCAATAGATTGATGAGGAGGTCTTCAACCCACATTTGTAACTCATAATCGGCCGATGCCGGGTGAAAATTCGTAACCATCCCTTCAATATTTATATCCTGAATCTGCTCATCAAGCATTTCCTCGGATCTGTTCAATCAACAGTAGCCCATATTCGGCGAGAGCTGCGGCCGTTTGTCGCCATCGGTTTTGAACAACTTTGTCTGGAATGGGCTAACGTCCAAGGTCATCAAGGCAACCTTTCATTTGATCCAGAGCAAATCTTGCTCGGTGAATGTAAATGGCAAGAAGATGCGGTTCGCTTGTCTGTTGTTCGAGAATTAATCGAAGAAAAAACGCCCAAATTGATTATGGATTTAGGCTGGGATAAAGATGATTGGCAGGTTAGCTATGCGTTTTTTAGCCGAAATGGATTTACTGACCCATCGGCCGAATATGCTTTAGCTCATAATATGATTCTGATTGATCTTGAAGCTTTGGAAAATGGTCTACAGCCTTGAAAATAGTTCAAGTTGACCTACTTGTTTTGCTTTCTAGATGATACCGAAGCCATAAGTTCAATCCTTACATCATCCCAGCGCATCTTTTGATAAGCCGTTCTTTGTGGGTTAGCCTTCCACTCAATCCAGATAGATATGAAGAAAATAATTTTGTACTCAGGTTAGGCTTTATCCCCGTCGTTCCCACTCCAGCTGTAAAAACTGCCTCAAAAGACTGACAAGCCCAATATATCCCATATGTTGTGTTTCAACGTTTGGATTGGCTCCACTATTTCTCTTGAACTATTTTTCACCGCCAGCATTTGACGAATTCAGAATTTGCTTCAAGAAACGTACAAGCTGCTCTAATTTTGAGGAACGGCATTAGCCACAAAATCGAATTCGAGCTCAATTTCTTCAACAACTCCGTGGTAATCAAACCCATTATCTGCATTATTCAAAATATTATAGTCCTTTCGATTTACACTTGTTTTGGCTCTGCCTCGGAGTTCTTCAAGAGAATTAACCAATAATTCGACATTGAATGTTGATTGTTGTGTGGTACCACGAATCGTCAAATTACCTGTGACACTAAACGCATACAATTGCCCTACCTCAACCGAATCAGGTAAGCCTGAAAAAGAGATTGGAGCAAATTCCCCAAACTCATAGATATCTTGAGCCGTGAGCAGAACACAGCATCGAATTGAGATGTCTCGTTTTGGGTCGTCAGTTTCTAGCGAGCGTAAGTTGACTCGAATGATGCCAAGTTGAGAATTAGCTGGCGCATTAAAATCGACGATAATATCACCGGCTATTTGATTGGTCCGGCCGATAGCGGTCCCTTCTGGAAACGTTTCGTAAACAGAAAATCTAGCTTCAGATTGCTCAGAGTTGATACGAAATAGTTGAGGCGCCAATGTAGGTTCGGCCGTTGGAGAAGGTGCAACGGTTGGTTCTATCGTCGGCTCTAATGTTGGCACTATGACAACCTCTTCAGTTTGCGCACTTTCTTCCTGAATTTCCCCAGTCACAAGTTCTTGTGTAGGTTCTGGAGCGTCTGCAACCATAATCTCAGTTGGTTCAATCGCTGAAACAGCCAGCGTGGGAGCGCTAATTGGCTGACTTGGTTCAGCCGTACCACCGGTGATTAAGATAAACCCAAACAGCATCACCAACCCACCAAAGATTGCCCCGGTTCCAAATAAAGCGATGCTGTATAAAAGGTTTCGTTGAAATGTATTATTCGATTGTTTCATGATTTTTTGCCTAGGCTCTTTTAAATGGATCACCCGGATCGTGTCGCTCAAAGAATTTTAGATATCAGATTCCTAAACATAAACAAAGAAATCAGTACCTCCATGATCCGCTGACCAATAATAAAGCTTATCCCTATCCAGATGCAAAAAGAAAGGGCCAAACGCTTCAGTCACCATGCCATTCAATGTACACCACAACAAAATAAAATTCGGCGTTAATATCTTCAGAATTTTATTTTCGTATCTCAAGCATGGAAATTCTCAAGGCTCCATATTATCGAACCCCGATTATATTTTTAACCGCAATTTAGCGTAGTGATACTAGGTCATTTGGCGGATATTTTCTTGCAGATTGTTTGCAGATGGCAAATATACTTTAACAATTAGGACTTTCGCTTACAATCGAGCGCTGAGCTTGTCGAAGTGCGGTTTATTCCCTTCGACAGGCTCAGGGAACGAAAGTCCTAACAATAATCCTTCACTTAAACATCAATCTATAACAACTTAAAACAGTGATACTCACACCGTTATCTCCATCATGGAAGCATTCGAAAGAGCTAATATACTCCCCAAATAGGAACAGTTTCCCCTAAAAACTTCCGTCTCAACGTGTATCCTCGTGGCAAACTGCATTTAAATGCAATAAGAGTTTACTCGGGTTGAATCAATAGGTTTATTCAATGTTAGTCTATTAGACAACTGAAGCCCCACCACATGGGTCATTTTTGGGCTCTTTAATTCTCTTTGGCGTGTGCCCCATGATCTGCGAGCTGAGCTTCAAACCATTGATGGATTGCAACTTTCATATTTTCATCGGCCGTGGTATAGGTTATTTGCCCTCCATCTGACATGGCTTCATACATGACTTCAATCTGTTCATACCCCGCTTCCAACTCAGCCAGTCCTGGCATATCATGTCCGTGAATCAGAGAGGGGTCACCAAAATCACCCGCCTGAAAGCGTTCAGCTTCTTCCTCCAAATGAGCCTGAATAAGTTCAATCTGATGCAAATCCCCATCGTCTGAAATAACCTGCTGGACACCCCCAAACTCGATTGTATTAAAAATATGGGTTGTCCGTTCAAGGTCAAATGGCATCACCATAGATCCACGGTCCGCAACCTCTTCTTGCCTGCTTGTTATCATTTCAACATGAAGTTCATCTGTATGCACCATATCTTCTGTATGTACCATCCCCTCAGTATGAACCATTGGCTTGCTAGTCTGATTTTCTCCAATGGCTAACAGATCCAAGCGAAAAAGTATCGCAACGATCACTATTATTGTTATTGAAACTGTAGCAAGTAGTATGAATAAATTTAGATTGTTTTCACTTTTATTTGTTACGGGTTGATTCATTAATCGCCTCCACAAGTAGATTCAAAGAGTCAAAAATTGCTGCTTGAGATTCTGATGGGATCTGAGCCAGAATCTGCTCAAACCTTTTTTTTCTGGCTTCAGCAACATCGGCCGCAAGTGCGGCACCCTTCTCAGTCATATGCCACACCCATGCTCGCCCATCTTGCAAATCTCGCTTCCGATCCACCCACCCTCGTTTTAGCATCTGCTTGAGCAAGCGGCTAACCGTGCTTTTGGCTAAATTTAATCTTTCAACCAAAACTTGCTGAGGCAAAACCTTGTCGGCGGAGAGCTCTATCAAGACATAAGCCTCAGCCACACTTAGAGACTTACCACAGGGAGTCTCACCATTTTTATGTAATCCAAAAGCTCGAACAAATGAGATGATATGCTCTTCAAGATGTTTACTGGTCATAATTGGTTCGATTATACAACTAGATAGTTCGAAAGCACAACTAATTTTGCCAAATTGACTCTCTTTTATTTCTTTCCCCAGATAGCTTTAGTTCTTATTTTTCGATTTCTATACTTGCTTGTGTCTTGGCTAGCGTACTCTCAAACCATATTTCACTGCCAATCTCGAGAGCAATATTTGTACTCATATGCCACTATGACCGCTGACTGCAAATAGCCGTTTATAAAAACAAACAGTTATTTTGAACACCCTGTTTATGTAAGCTTCTTCACCCAATCTAAGACGAGCTTGATCAATTCATCTCGCTCCCAAGAAAAACCATGATCAGCATTTGGGACAACAACATACTCACTATGGTCTAGACAACGTTCATATAGTAGGGCAGCTTGGGACATATGCCTTTCGCCTGCCACTATCGGCCAACCAGTTTATGCCCATGAGATTTAAACGTTACACCCGTTGTCGTCATTTAAGCCTCCTTTTTGACATCGATAACCGTCGCTTCAAGCGCCAAAACTAGCGCACGTGAACTAATTTCAAAGACGGTGTTCGGAGTGCCCGCGGCCGTCCATACCGAATCAAATCGCAGCAGATCTTCGTCAACGAGAATCGGCATTTCGGTTGCCAATCCAAACGGGTTGACACCTCCGATCGAATAGCCTGTGGCCGCTTTAACTTCATCCGCTTTCGGCCGTTTAATTTTCCCTCGGCCGACCTCAAAATAGGCGGCCAGCTTCTTTTCATCCAAGCGATTATGACCAGCGACTAGAACCATCACCGGCTTGCCATCAACCATAAAGCAGAGGCTTTTCACAATTTGGTCCACAGCGCTGCCAACCGCATCGGCCGCTTCTTGTGCCGTTCGGGTCGGTTCCACATGGGTCACAACTTCAATTTCAATATCAAGTGCCGCAGTGGCATCAATTACTTTTTGGGTAGATGGATGAATCATTTTCTTTTTGAATTTTGTAAGTTTTTATCAATTGTATCTTTATTTTTCCCAAAAAAACCTAGAAATTGAGCAAATACAAGTCTATGCCCCTAAAAATGCCTCCCAAAATCAACTTGTTAACAAGAATCGTAAGAAACTTTGATAGAATTAAATAAGCTTGTGTTGATGTTCACGGGAGCGAGCCAAACATAACAGATTTAGATAGACCTATGCTTTATCAATGTTCATAGATGATTGGAGGTCCAAGTGCTTCAGAATAGAAGAAATTTGGTAGTTTTAATGGTTCTATTGGGGTTTGTGTTTGTTTTAAACAGTCAGACAGCTAGTGCAAATACAACAGATTTATTTATATCGGAATATATAGAAGGGAGCAGCTTAAATAAAGCGATTGAAATTTATAATGGGACGGGAGCCAGCGTCGATTTAGTGGCTGGTGGCTATCAGCTTGAATTCTATTTCAACGGTAATTCATCTGCTGGAGCAATCATTGCGCTTTCAGGCTCCCTTGCCAATGGTGATGTATTCGTAGTAGCTGATGACGGTGCGGACCCAGCAATTTTAGCTGAAGCTGATCTCACCCCAACCAACAGCTTTTTTAATGGTGATGATGCGATTGTTCTGCGTAGCTCCGCTGGCGTAGTTGACTCAATTGGCCAAGTAGGAACTGATCCTGGATCTCAGTGGCCCGGTGGTGGTCAAAACGACACGATGCAACGTCTATCGACTATTTGTGCCGGTGATACCGATCCATCTGATATGTTTTCTGCGGCTACTGAGTGGAGTATCCTTGCTCAAGATACAATTGATGGCTTAGGCTCGCATACCGCTGATTGTGACGGCACGACACCTACTCCAATCGTTTTTATCAACGAGCTCCGAGTAAATATTTCAGGGGATGAAGTAGATTTCTTTGAAATACAAGGAGCTGCCGGAACCGACCTTACCGGATTAACCTATGTTGCCTTAAGTGGAGAGTTTGACCCTGGAAAAATTGATTATGCGATCTCATTAGATGGTCAAGTGATTCCAGCTAATGGGCTTTTCTGGGCAGATGGAGCAGGAAACAGCTCGGCAGATTTTGCTACTTCGTTTAATTTCTTTGGCAGCCCTCAGACTCACCTTATCGTAAGCGGCTTTACAGGCTCTGTAAGCACTGACTATGATACAAATAATGATGGCATCTTAGACACAACGCCTTGGGATACAGTTATCGACAGTGTTTCAATGATTGATGGTGATACCACCGTCGATGTGAACTATAGCGGCGTGGTGATAGGCCCTGATGGAAATTTCCTTCCGGCCGGCATTTTCCGCTGTGATGATGCGCCTGTAGGTTTGTTTGATACGGGCAACTTGCTCAGCTTCTTTAATACAAACGATGACACCCCCGGAACCTCAAATGTGCCGAGTTGTCCATCTCCAGTTATCGAAGCCAAAATTCACGAAATTCAAGGGTCTGGATCTACAGTCGCCCTTGAGGACCAAGAGGTTGTAGTCGAAGCGATTGTCATTGGTGACTTCCAAGCCAATGATCAGCTACGTGGCTTCTTCATTCAAGAAGAAGATCTTGATACTGATGGTGACACCGCCACATCTGAAGGTATTTTTGTCTTCTGCGGCGGTTGTGATACCGATGTGGCGGTTGGAGATTTGGTTCAAGTCACCGGTGTAGCAGAAGAGTTCTTTGGTATGAGTCAACTCGATGTTCCAGCCTCAGCCTTTGGTGATGTCACTGTGGTAACGAATGGAAATACACTCCCATCTGCATCTACGGTCGCCTTCCCAGCTTCTGGTAGCACGCTTGACGCGGCCACCTTCGAAAATGTTGAAGGGATGCTCATTACTTCAGCAAATGAGTTGTTTGTAAGCGAGTACTTCCAGCTCGGCCGGTATGGTCAGCTGGTATTGACGGCTGATGCAAGACCACATCAGTTCACCGATGTAAGTGAGCCGGATGTAGCAGGCTATGCTGCATTTTTAGACAATTTGGCAACAACGCGCATCATTCTTGATGATGACAACAATATCCAAAATGCACCGATCGCTTCTTCACCGGATAGCGCTTATTTCTGGCCACGTCCGGGGTTAAGCACCACCAACTTTGTACGTGGTGGAGACAGTATTTCCGGCTTAAGCGGCATCATGCACTGGTCATTTGCAGGGCAAAGCGGTACAGATGCATGGCGCATCCGGCCGGTAGACGAGGCGTTTAGTTACAACTTTGTCGACAATAATCCGCGTCAAGCAGCCCCTGATGATGTAGGTGGTAATTTCAAGGTTGCCAGCTTCAACGTATTGAACTACTTCACAACGTTGGGCGAACGGGGTGCAGACTCAACTGCCGAGCTAGATCGTCAACGTGAAAAAATATCAGCTGCGATTTGTGCCCTCGACGCTGATGTTGTTGGTTTGATTGAAATTGAGAACAATGGGCCGATGGCGGTCAATGACCTGTTGTACGGGGTCAACGGCATTAATACTCAGTGTGGACAATACACATTTGTAAGCACCGGCACCATCGGTACCGATGCAATTGCTGTAGCGTTTATTTATAAACTAGCCACAACAACCACTCTAGGGAATTATGCTCTCCTCGATAGTAGCGTCGACAGTCGCTTCAATGACGACAAGAATCGTCCAGCACTGGCCCAAACGTTCAAACAGACGCCAAATGGTGGTGTTCTGACCGTCGTTGTCAACCATCTGAAATCAAAAGGATCCGCTTGTGATGATGTAGGCGACCCGAACTTGAACGATGGGGCGGCCAACTGTAACTTGACCCGTGCCAACGCGGCAGCGGCTATGGTTGACTGGTTAGCCACCGATCCAACCGGCAGTGGAGACGCTGACTTCTTGATCATTGGTGACTTGAACGCTTATCGGAATGAAGACCCGATTGACAATATCGAGTTGGGTGCAGATGACACAGCAGGTACGGCCGACGACTATGTTGACTTGCTCGATGCGAATCTTGGTGCAGATGCTTATAGCTTTGTCTTTGATGGTCAACTTGGCTACTTAGATTACGCACTAGCGAACCAGATCTTGAATGAGCAGGTTACTGGGGTCACTTCATGGCACATCAATGCAGATGAAGTCAACATCTTCGACTACAACGATGATGTACAAGATCCAGGCGAACCTAGCTTTTTCCGTGAATCAGCCGCTCTGCCAATTTATGAAGCAGATGCCTTCCGTGCATCAGACCATGATCCTGTGATTGTTGGCTTCGAGTTAGACAACGATCTAGACAATGATGGTGTGGCCGATGATTTTGACTTGTGCTCTGACACAGTTCTACCCGAAGATACGCCACAACAAGCAAAGAAGAATCGCTTCTTTGTTAATGCTGATGGGCAGTTTGTGGATGGTGAAGGCAATTTAGCTGGAATCTCAATCCAAGACACCTATGGCTGTTCTGGCATTCAGATTATCAACGCGATGGGACTGGGTAATGGGCATGTTCAACAAGGTATCACCCGTGGTGCATTGCTCGATTGGATAGCTCTTAATAGTTAGCCTAAAGACGTGCTAAATCAAAAAGAGAGGTTTGCGACAATCGCGAACCTCTCTTTTTTTGTACCAATTGCTCGAAGGTTTAACTACCCAAAATGAACAATCGCATATTCCAAACTATCGGCCAAGGCGCGCCAGCTCGCTTCTGTGATGTTGGGCGACGCCCCAACAGTTGACCAAGCTTTATTCCCTTTTTTAGAATCGATCAACACACGTGTGGTCGCGGCCGTCGCATTGTCCCCATCCAAAATGCGCACTTTATAATCGGCCAATTTCACCGATTTAATCTGTGGATAAACATCAACAACCGCTTTACGCAGCGCTTTATCAATCGCATTGACCGGCCCATTCCCTGACGCCACGGTATGCATGAGCTGCGGCCCCACCCGAACTTTAACCGAAGCCTCGGCCGAAAAGCGGCCGTTTTTACGCAACAGCTGAATCACCGTTAAATCTTGCACTTCAAACGGAGAGACATAGCTGGGCATGGCTCGGCGCATCATCAGCTCAACGGAGGCTTCGGCCGCCTCAAAGCTAAATCCCTGATTCTCAAGCTCTTTAATTTGGGCCAAAACGTCACCCAAAACTTCATTGTTCAGCGACAGCCCGAATTCGCTCATCAGCTCACGCAAGTTGCCCCGGCCGGATAATTCCGAAACAACACTTTTGCGTTCGTTACCAACCAGCGTAGGATTAATATGCTGATACGCTTCCGGATTGCGTAACATCGCCGCCACATGGGTGCCACCTTTGTGTGCAAACGCACTTGCGCCTACAAAAGGATAGTGGGAGTTGTGATCTAGATTTGCCACCTCTGACACAAAGCGGGACAGCTCTGTTAGCCGTGCCAAATTCTCATCGCTCACACACCGTTTCCCCATTTTTAGCTGGATGTCGGGAATCACGCTGCACAAGTTGGCGTTGGCCACACGTTCGCCATAGCCGTTAATCGTCCCTTGCACTTGGGTGGCACCCGCACGCACGGCCGCCAGCGAATTCGCCACCCCACAGCCCGCATCATCATGTGTGTGAATGCCTACCGGCGTGTCGCCCATCTTTTCAATCACTTCTTTGGTGATTTGCTCCACTTCCCAAGGCAGACCGCCGCCGTTCGTTTCACACAAAACCACCATGCTGGCCCCAGCCATCGCGGCCGCTTGAATCGTAGATAGGGCATACTCAGGGTCAGCCTTGTATCCATCGAAGAAATGCTCCGCATCGTAGATCACTTCGCGCCCTTGCGAGACGCAATATTCAACGCTGTCCGCGATCATGTTCAGATTTTCTTCCGGCGTTGTCTGCAACACCGTCTCCGCCTGCATTATCGAGCTTTTGCCGTACATGGTAATAACCGGTGCTTTTGAATCAATTAAAAGTTTGATCTGGGCATCGTCGGCCGCTTTGATATTTTTGCGCCGGGTGCTGCCAAATGCGGCAATCTTGGCGTTTTTTAGCTCCAGAGACTGAACCCGTTGAAAGTACTCAATATCTTTCGGATTAGACCCTGGCCAGCCACCTTCAATAAAATGTACGCCAAACTCGTCTAGCTTCTGCGTGATTTTGATTTTATCTTCGAGCGACAGAGCAATCCCTTCCATCTGGGTGCCGTCTCTCAAAGTTGTGTCGTAAATATAAACCTGTTCCATCTTCTCTTTTCCTAAAGTGTAATTTTGGTAGGGGCTAGATACTCGTCTCTTTGCAAATTTATCGTTTACAATCAACTAAGAGGATCTCGCCCGGCGGCATAAAACAACTTTTCTGCAAACAAACTACTGCCATGGCACGGGTGAGATCCACCTCAAATTTGATTTTAAACACAAGATGGTTCGGGCGTATCTCACCCCTACCTTAAATTTCTGCCCATTAACCAATATCTGCCTGAGCCGCCGCAACCACCGCATCCATGCTACTCATCTTTGCCTGCATGAGACGCATCAAACGTTTTTGAAATTCGGCCGACGCATAAGTCGCCATCACGTTCATGTCCAATCCAAACGGAACCGGATCGTAAAGGGTAAACGGCACACTCACAATCTCAAGTGCCAGCGGCAAAAGCGTGTTCATCCGTTCTTCAACCACGTCCCATAGCTCAGGATCGGCCGAAAGCAGCCTCGAAATCAGATACAGCCCATACGCCACATGGCGTGACTCATCCTGTTTTAGTAATTGGATACCTTTCTTAATGCCGGGCAAAATCCCTTTTTGATCGACAACGGTAAAAAATGTATGGTAGCCCGTTTCCGCCAACGTCCCTTCCACAATCATGTTGTAGGTCATCGACGCATAGATTTGGGCGCGGGCAGAGCTATCTTGTTTAAGTGCATTGAGCGCTTGGGGCAACGCTTCATAAAACAGTGTTTTGTACGCTGGCAGATGATACCGTTCCAAAGCTTCATTTTGTTCGCCACACACGTCCCCCATCACACGGGTAAAAAAGTCAACGTGTTTGGCTTCTTCAAACAAAAAGGTCGTTAGGAACATCTCTTCTTCCAAACGACCTTCGCTGGCAATAACCTGAATTAGGGGGAGCAAATCAAGCGTAACCGCCTCTTCCCCACCCACAAACATCGCCATCAGGCGCAAGAGCATGTCCTGCTCGTCGGCCGCCAAATTTTGCCAGTCCTGAACATCTTGGCTCAAGTCAATGTCAGACGGATTCCAGACGCCGAACTTTTTCGCTTTTTCAAACAGCCGCATCGGCGGCGATTGGCGGTCAAGCCCGGTTGTCGTCGTTACAAATGATGAATGGGTCATATCAACTTGTTCCTTTTTCTAGCGGACCAACTTCTTTAACTTCAGTCGTTACGCGTGCCCGAATCTCTTGCTTGCCAAATCTCTGTTGAATCGCTTGCAAGATTTCATCAAAAGCCGAGTGATCGATCCAAGAGGTACTGCAAATGCCGTGAGCCACTTTATCGGCCGAAAACACAACATCATAGGAATCATCGAAAATCGTTTCGCGAGGGTAATCAAATCCACGATATGCCCCTTCAAGCTTGTACTTATCAATCAGCTCTCGAAAAAATTCTGGTTGATCTAAGATTTTTACTTGAGTTGAAATATCTAATACCGGCTTTTGAGCATGGCCATAAAATTTTTGATACTGCTCAAAATCATAAAACCAGTGGGTTGCTTGAAAACAGATCAAATAATCAAAATCAAGATTTAAGCCACCACTCTCTTCAATCGGAACCGAATAAAGCTCAACGTTTTTCGCATTAAAGACATCGATATCCATTGCTGATAAATCAGCAACAGGCTCGATGGCGATCACCTTTTTAAAATGTGCGGCTAAAAATTTGGTTCCACGGCCGTTGCCTACACCAATCTCCAAGCATGTTTTATCCGCATCAAAATTGTCAGCCAAAAACGTGCTGATTGATTCAGCATGGGCCGGCCGACCAAGATGATAATGTGTTTCTTTGTTAAAGAATTTTGATTTCATTCAAGCCTCATCCAGCATTAGGCTTTAAATCTATATACAGCCTCAGCATATCTCTATGCTGGATGCCGTTTTCAAAAATCGGTTCAGAATAATTGTCCAAAAAGTGATTTTGAATCACATCACCCACACGAAAACCCAATCGATGATAATAGGTGAGCTGATATCCAAATGCGCCTGTCCCTAACTCAACCCGCTCAATGCCTTTGTGCTCAAGTTGATTAAGTACAAATTTGAGCAGTTTGGTACCAACGCCTTTTCCCTGAGTATTGGGCAGCACTGAAACATTAAAAATCTCAGCACAGCCCTCTCGAATCGTCTTTGCGATACATGCTCCGATAATTTGATCATCTTGCTGAGCCACAAAGCCCCAAGCATCAGTTAAATAAGAACTGATACTCAACTCACTGGGATCAGCCTCCAAAAGAATATCCAGTGGGACAATCTCTGGGCTAACTTGTAAATATTCAATCTTCTCAACGGTCATGTTTTGAAGGCGCACACAATTTGCGGTAGGGGTTAGGCACTCACATGAATCAACTTAGAGTTGCAATCAATTTACAGCGAGTGTCTCACCCCGTTACAGACACACATAATGCCGGGGCGAGACATTCACAGCAAGTTGGATTCAATTGTTAGATCCGCCGATGTGAACGCCTAGCCCCTACCAGTGTGGGCCTACGCGGGGGTTAGCGTATCAACCCGATTGCCGTAATCTGCTTCAAACGCCTCGATTTTGTCGAGCTGTTTTTGCAGATAACCTAGCTGGTCGATCCCTTCAAGCATACAGGTTTTGCTGAATGCATCGATTGGGAATTCAACTTTCCGGCCGTCAGGCAGATTCAACGTTTGGCTTTCCAAATCAATCGACAAATGCAGATTCGGATCTTCCATCGCCAACGACATCAGTTGGGCGTGGGTCTCTTCATCTACAATTACCGGCAACAGCCCGTTTTTGAGCGAGTTGTTGCGGAAAATGTCTGCAAACGACGTGCTGACTATCGCTTTAAAGCCATAATCCATTAGCGCCCATGGGGCATGCTCACGGCTAGAGCCACAGCCAAAATTGTCACCGGCGAGCAGAATTTCTGCACCCTCTGCTTCAGGGGTATTAATGATGAAGTCTTCTTTTGGACTGCCATCTTCGTTGTACCGCCAGTGCGAGAATAGGTTTTTACCCAAACCCACCTTGGTGGTCGTTTTCAAAAAGATCGCTGGGATAATTTGATCCGTATCGATGTCGGTCGTTTCAATAGCGACCACTTTTGCGTTAAGTTGTTTAAATTCTTCCATTTTTAAGAAGTTACTAGTTGTTGGTGGTTAGTGGTTAGCTAAGGTCAACCTACTAATCACTAATCACTGTTTACTAGTCACTATCCCTCCATCATATCCCGCACGTCAGTTACTTTCCCGGTGATGGCAGATGCCACGGCCGTGAGTGGGCTTGCCAAAAAGGTACGTCCACCTTTCCCTTGGCGCCCTTCAAAGTTCCGGTTGCTGGTGCTGATCGCATATTCGCCGGGAGCCAATTGGTCTCCGTTCATCGCGATACACATCGAACAACCGGCCGTGCGCCAGTCTGCGCCTGCTTCCATGAAAATTTTGTCCAGCCCTTCTTTCTCCGCTTGGATTTTCACCTTCTGCGAACCAGGAACCACCATAAAGCGGACGCTGTCAGAGACCTTGTGACCTTTGATCAAATCAGCCGCCGCCCGTAAGTCGGTAATGCGTGAGTTGGTACAAGAGCCTAAGAAAACAACGTCGATTTCTTTGCCCAAGAGCGGCTTGCCACCCTCAACATCCATATAAGTCAACGCTTTTTCAAGAGTAAAACGTTCCCCAACAGGCACATCGGCCGGAGCTGGCACAGTCCCTGCAATCGGCATTCCCATACCAGGATGGGTTCCGTAAGTGATCATCGGTGTCAAATCATCCGCATTGAGTTCAACCAGTGCATCATACTCAGCACCTTCGTCAGTTGGCAACGACTTCCAATATTCAACGGCCGCGTCCCACTCCGCACCTTTAGGGGCATGTGGTTTACCTTTGATGTACTCAAATGTCGTTTCGTCAGGTGCAATCATACCGGCACGGGCACCACCTTCGATGCTCATGTTACAGATTGTCATGCGTTCTTCCATGCTCAACGAGCGGATCGCTTCGCCGGTATATTCGAACACATAGCCGGTTCCGCCAGCTACACCGTTTTTAGCGATGATGGCCAAAATAATGTCTTTCGATGTCACGCCTGGCTTCAACTTCCCGTTGACACGGATCTCCATTGTTTTTGGTTTACGTTGAAGCAGAGTTTGGGTTGCCATCACATGTTCAACTTCACTGGTACCGATCCCAAATGCCAATGCGCCAAATGCGCCATGGGTTGATGTATGACTATCACCACAAACAATCGTCATACCCGGCTGGGTTAGCCCGTGTTCAGGTCCAATCACATGCACAATACCGCGATTTTCGCTGTCCATATCAAATAGACGCACGCCGAACTCTTGGCAGTTCCGCTCCATTTGGCGAATCTGCGCGGCCGCGATTTTGTCGGTAATCGGTTGTCCGATCGGGGTGGTTGGAATGCTGTGGTCCATCGTGGCGATCGTTTTGTCCGGCCGGCGAACGGTTAGCCCCTTGTCACGCAATCCTTGAAACGCCTGTGGCGATGTGACCTCATGGACAAGGTGCAAGTCGATATACAACACAGAAGGGTTATTTCCTTCTTGCATGACCACATGCTTGTCCCAGATCTTTTCAAATAAAGTTCTTGGTTTACTCATTAATACCTCTCTTTACAGGATTTACGATTTTAGATTTTGGATTGACGAAATAGTCCTCAAGGCGCTGGGCCGTTCGTAAATCGTCAATCTTCATTCGTCAATCCCTTGCCGCTAGTGTGCGGCGGATTTGATCAACATGATCCTCACCATGTTGAACGTAACTTTTAAATTGATCTTCGAGCGAGAAATCACCACCGGTCGGATGATGTCCTGTTCTTTTCCACTGATCCCCACTCAAGTTTTCAAACATCATCGCCCATCGTTCGTGCAAACTTTGCAGAAGGGTAAGCGAAGCGGCAATATCGGCCGATTTTGACTCTGGATGAGTCGCCCACGCATCTTCATCATATGCCAAGATCGTAGGATGGTTTTCAGACAGCAACATCTTAAAACCGATGTAGCTATTCATATGGCTATCAGCCAAATGATGAACGTTTTGAGCGACTGTCCATTCAGGCGAACCGTCATCCTTGAACATATAAACGGTGGCTAGGTCCGCTTTGCTCAAATCTTTGGTTAGATTATCGATTTGTTGCGGCAATGTCCGCAGTTTTAAAATCAGTTCGCTTTTGTTCATGCTTCACATCGCCTAAACTTATGACTTTATGTTCAAAGCCGCCACATTCGTTTCGTATCCGTCAATCGTCACAGCGTTTCTTTCTGCCCAATATGTTTCAATCTCTTCAGTCGATTTTTTCGCAAAATACTTATCCAGCGTTTCCCGATCTTCTTTAAAATCGTAAAACGGTACCGAGTAGCCGCAAGAGGTTTGCACCAAATCAACATCAAGCACAAACACTTGGCGTGCACCGGGGTTATCAGGGAAAAGGCCGCTCAATTCACCCCATTCTTCATCAAGTCGATGGATGACTGTTGCCTGCCCGTACAGGCGCAAAATATTTGCGGCCCCTTCAAAGGCACAAAACATAATGGTCATCCGGCCGTTTTGCTGCACATGGGCGGATGATTCGTTGCCACTACCGGTTAAGTTGAGCCATGCGACTTTGTTGGGTCCAAGCACGCGAAACGCATCTGCCCCTTTAGGCGACACATTCACCCGACCCTCCGCACCGGCCGTCCCCACAAAAAACATCTTTTGCTCACCGATAAACGCTTCAAGTTTAGGTGAAATTTTATCAAACTTTTTAGACATGATTTTTATCCTTCAGTCAATAGACTTGAATATTGAGGCACCAAATCTCCATCAATCACCCGAATTTTCCCGGCCGTAATCGGCAGCGTAAACCGCCTGCGACCGGCACTTCCTGGATTAAAAAAGATGACGCCGTTCCGATGTTCAATTTTGGGAATGTGGGAGTGTCCGTAAATTACCATGCGAAACCCGGCCGCTTTTGGATCGATTTGTAAATCACCGATGTCATGAATCACATAGATCGAATGACCTTGATATTCTACAACTTCGGAATGGGGCAAACTGGCTCCAAATGGGCCACGATCAACATTGCCTCGCACCACTTTAACTGGGGCGATTTCAGCCAGTTGATCTAATATTGCTTGCGAATTAACATCACCCCCATGAATGATGAGATCGCAATCTTGTAAATGTTCAATCGCTTCCGGCCGGAGCAAGCCGTGCGTGTCTGATATCACGCCGATCATGGGAGAAAGTTGCAGGATGCAGGTTGCAAGTTTGCAACCGCCGCTATCCATATTTTTTGTAATTGAAAATCGAGTTTATGCGCTATTTTGGAGAACATGATTGGACAATTCACCTTTTCACTCAACGGCGTCTGCATCCTGCATCTTGCCAACTTGTTTACCTTTCCTACCGCCAAAGACCGCTAACTCAAACATTTTGAAATAAATATCAGCATGGTCAAAGCCGATCTCTTTAAGCCACTGCACTTGCGTCTGTACATCGAGCAAAATATTCGCCTCTTTATCCGGCCGATCATAATAATCATGCTCGATCTGCTCAACCGATTTGCCAGACCCTATCGCACGTTCATATCCGATCATCGAATCAACAAACAGCTGATCGTGCATGGTTTCAACGATTGGGCTGGCCGATTTGACATGTTCGCTGTTTAAAAACACACCACCCGGCCGCAACAGGTCAAAAATCTCTTGATAGATGGCACGTTTACGGCCGTCTGGCTGATGATGAATCGAAAAGCCTGACACGATCAAGTCAAACGTTTGGTCACCAACCGCTTCCACCCATTTCGGGTCGCCGTAATCGAGCTCAATCACTTGGAGCTGATTGGCAAAGTCGGCCATACGATCTTCAGCCGCAGACAGCATGCCGGCCGAAAAGTCGATGAGCGTTCCGTGCGCATTTGGGTATGCCTGCAGAATTTGATCGGCGAGGACACCATCCCCACAGCCCAGATCGATGAAGTTGACGACCCCATCCGGCCGCAATGTGCGAATCACGCGCAACATCACATCGATTTGTTCGTTCGCCATGGGGATCGCCCCGCGAACTCCGGTTAAGTAATTTTTAACGAGCGTTTGGTCTTTCCAGACCGTGTCTTGTTTCATGTTTGCAAGTTGCAGGTTGCAAGTTTGCAACCGCCGCAATCTATTATTTCAGATAAAAAGAACCACTGGTTTTGCTCTGAAAGGGTGTTTCATTCTCTTAAAGCTTTACTCTTCGGTGACTTGCAACCTGCATCCTGCAACTTGCATTTTTAGCCAAAGGCGCTCATCACGAAGTTGCCAATCCCTAAAAACCGTATCGCAGAAACCACAACCACCGCGATCAGCACATAACGCACAAATTCTGCGCCACGTTCCATCGCCATGCGGGCCGCAATCCAAGCCCCGGCCGCGTTGCCAATAGCCAACAAAATGCCTATCGTCCAATCGACCTGATCGTTCATAACGAACACGGTTAGCGCCACGATGGTAAACAGCATATTAATGACCAATTTCACAGCGTTGGCCCGAACCAGGTTGTAACCGGCGCTCAAAACCAATCCCGCTAGTAAAAAGATGCCAACCCCGGCCTGAATAAAACCGCCGTAGATACCGATCAGGAAAAATGCCCCTAACTGCATCACAGACGGCCGACCTTCAAGCTCTTCGAGCGTGCCTTCTAGCCAGCGTTTGGGGTTAACCAAAATCACGACCAGCATCACGACCATGATTACACCCAGCACGATACTAAGCACATCTTCGTTTAGGTCGGCCGCAATACGCGCCCCGATAAACGACCCGATCATGGCCGGGACAGCCAACATCAGCCCGCCGCGCCAGTCGATCAGCTTTTTCTGCTGAAAACTACCGATTCCGGTGATATTTTGGAAAAGTACCCCCACCCGATTACTGCCATTGGCAATGTCGAGCGGTATGCCTAAAAAGGCCATCAGCGACAGCGTGATCAGTGATCCGCTACCCGCTAATGTATTTATGAATCCGGCCGCCAGTCCGGCAAGGATTACGGCCGGATACATCCAAAAGTCCATTTAGTCATCTCGAGAACTGACTTGGTTCTCATAAAGGTCCGTGTACATCAGATCTGCAATAAGGGCATAGCCCTCGCGAGAAAAATGTTCTTTGTTGCACGGATAATAGTAATTTAAATATTTATCGCCGGTTTTATCTGACACCGGCTGCAGCATGTCTAGATATTCAACATGCTCATACTGTTGAGCAAATTCTTCCAACCGTTTGTTAAACGGCGCATCCGGGTCTTGGCGATACGCCTCAATGTCATTGATGTATGGCATCGAAACGAAATAAACCTGTTTATCACCCGTTTTCTCTGCCAACTGTTCGAGCGGGAAAATAAATTTCTGGAATTCATCTTCTGTAAAGTGATAATACTTCGACGGGCTGGTCGGATTGGTTTCTAACCGATTGACCCGATTTTTCATATAGAGCAGAACGTGCCAAGTGTGAGTAAATTCACTTAACACCGCTTCGATATACATCTCTTGACCCGGTTTTTTGTAGCCGGTGTGAAATTCCATTTGGTAATCCGGATATGCTCCGGTGAGAAAATAGCCGGTATATTTCGGATCAAACACCATTTTTCGCTCTATATCCGCATCGATGAAATCGTTATAAGGATAGAGTTGAACCACAACGGTGTCGTGATCAAAATCGGCCGCTAAGCTTTCATAGGTCAGCAAATGGTGTAGCGATCCGGTATTTTTTACCGAGAAGTTCATGTGTTCAATCCCGGTTCTCGATTCCAAAATATTGCTTATCCTAGAATCGATACCAACACCCATCCCTTCCATCAAGGTATCACCCAAAACAACCACCCGGCCGGAATCTGAGCGCTTCTCTCTTTCGATATCGCGCGCACCGTATGAATTGGTCTGTAAATCATACAGGTCACATCCTTGGTACCGATTAAATGAAATTTTGACATCGATATCGGGCTGGTACCAATCACCAAATGTTGTCGGGACGATTTTCACCTCTTTCGGCTGAACCACATTCCGCCAGCTGTAAGAGGGAACTCGGGGGACAGAAGGTCCACCGAACCCTAAAACAAGAAAGAAGAAACTACAGATTTCAGCAAAGACAGCAAGGGATAGCAGACTACCTGCAATTGCAAGTGATTTCTTTAGCATAAGCGCAAAAACTCCAAATAAATGATATATAGAGTTTCAGTCTAGATGCCTGCCAACCGGGTGTAAAGATGTGAACCAGGTCAAACAGTCCTTTCCACAATTCTCAGCATGACCCAAATACTAGTCCACATGTTCATCTAGGATATTGGACCATCTTTGGGTGCAATTGGCCCGTCCAAGTGCGAACAATGATCGCTACATTGACTTTGTTTTATTCAGTTGTTAATAGCTGAGGATTCAACCGAAACATCGATTGAATCCTCAGAATAATTCTCGTTTTTAGATATTGACGGCCGCAGTGCCTTCACTGTCAGAGTGGTCTTCACCAGCACCGTCTTTAAACGCCAACATCTTGTTTAGCGCACTCACATAAGCACGGGCAGATGCAACCACAATGTCGGTTGAAGCGCCGTGACCGCTGTAAGAGCGGACCGATTCCCGGCCGGTTTGTGGGTTCACTTTTGTACCAGAGTCGCCGTTCACAGGTTCGATCCGAATCGTAGCTTCAGCCTGTGCGTCTAACCCTTCGGTTACCGCGCTGATCGCATACTCAATTAGGCGTCCTTTCACACCGATCACCCGGCTAATCGCCTGATAAACCGCATCTACAGGACCAGAGCCCAAGGCTGCGTCACGGTGTTCAACCCCTTCGCTGTCGCACAGGCTAACGGTAGCCGTCGGGGTCGTATTGTCGCCGCAGGTCACCTGAATATTGTTCAATTTCCAGATTTCTGGCGGCTGGTAAATTTCATCGGCCACAATGGTGCGAATGTCCGCGTCGGTGATGACTTTTTTCTTGTCAGCCACTCGTTTCAAACGATTTACGGCCGAGCGCAACGCTTCTTTACTCTCGATCTTGTAGCCCAGTTCTTCGATCCGTTTGCCGAAGGCTGCCTTGCCTGAATGTTTACCCAAAACCAGCTTGGACGAATTCAATCCAACCGTCTCCGGCCGCATAATTTCATACGTTTCTTGGTTTTGCAGCATGCCGTGCTGATGAATGCCGGACTCATGCGCAAACGCGTTGGCACCTACAATCGATTTGTTCGGCTGTACCACCATTCCGGTGTAGCTAGACACCATTTGGCTCGTTTGGATAATTTGCGTGCTGTCGATGTGGTGCTCGACCGGGAACTGATTGCCACGTGTTTGGATCGCCATGACCACTTCTTCGAGAGACGTGTTGCCCGCACGTTCACCAATCCCGTTAATCGTGACTTCAACCTGGCGCGCACCCGCTTGTACGGCCGCCAATGTATTCGCCGTCGCCATGCCCAAGTCGTCGTGACAGTGTACCGACCAAACCACTTTGTCAGCACCGGGAGTATTGTCGATCAAATATTTGATCAACCCTGCATACTCATCAGGGGTGCGGTAGCCAACCGTATCAGGAATATTTAGCGTTGTGGCTCCCGCTTTGATCACCTCGCCCAACACCTGCACCAAAAAGTCAGGGTCTGAACGGGCCGCATCTTCAGGGGAGAATTCGATGTCATCACACAGGCTTTTGGCAAAAGTTACCGCCTCAATCGCCTGCTCTAAACATTCTTCACGGTCGATTTTAAATTTATATTTTAGATGGATATCGCTGGTCGCAATAAACGTATGAATCCGATGTTTAGGCGCGGCCTTCACCGCGTCATACGCTCGCTGAATATCCTCTTTGCTGGTGCGCGACAGTCCTGCAATCGTCATCGGCTCGCCGCTGGTGCGCCCTTCCATCAATGGCCCCACTTCTTCAGCGATGCGACGTACCGCTTCAAAGTCTCCGGGGGATGCGATGGGAAAACCAGCTTCACAGACATCAACCCCGAGTCGTGATAGCTGACGTGCGATTTCTAGTTTTTCTTCAACGTTAAGGGTCGCACCTGGCGACTGTTCCCCGTCACGCAGGGTCGTATCAAAAATAATTAATCTTTCTTTGCTATCACTCATCTGATTTTCCTTCGGAAGATACTGGATAATAGATGCTAGATGTTAGATAAGTACGCTCTAAACTAACATCCAACATCTATTATCTAATATCTAAACTAGCTTTGTTTAATTTCTTTGTTGTCCAAGAACGGCATCATTTCACGCAATTGTGCGCCGACCGCTTCTAGTTTTGAACCATGCCCGGCCGCGCGATTTGCACGGAACTTTGGCAATCCGGTTTCATTCTCTTCGATCCATTCTTCTGCGAATGAGCCTGATTGAATGTCAGCCAAAATCTGTTTCATGTTCGCTTTGGTTTCATCGGTGACGATTTTCGGCCCAGCGGTGTAGTCGCCCCATTCGGCCGTGTTGCTCACGCTGTAACGCATGTAGCTGAGTCCACCTTCGTACATCAGGTCAACGATTAACTTGAGCTCGTGCAAACACTCGAAGTATGCGATCTCTGGTTGGTAGCCGGCATCAACAAGGGTTTCAAAACCAGCTTGTACCAAGGCGCTCGCGCCACCACATAGAACAGCCTGCTCACCGAACAAGTCAGTTTCAGTCTCTTCTTTAAAGGTGGTTTCGATTACACCTGCACGGGTACAGCCGATTGCGTTGCCGTATGCCAAAGCGTTGCCCATCGCATTGCCGGTTGCATCTTGATGCACAGCGACAAGTCCGGGTGTCCCTACACCATCAACATAAACCTCGCGTACGCGATGGCCGGGTGATTTTGGTGCCAAAAGGCTCACGTCAACATTTTCTGGTGGCACAATTTGACCGTAAAGAATGTTGAAGCCATGTGCAAACATTAGGGTCATGCCTGCGGTTAGGTTTGGCTTAATGTCTTCTTGATAGATTTTGCCCTGTTTGGTGTCAGGTAGTGCCAACATGATGATGTCGGCCGCTTTGGTTGCTTCGGCCGTGGTCATCACTTTTAGACCATCAGCTTCAGCTTTTGCCCATGACCGGCTGCCTTGATAAAGGCCCACGATCACGTTTTGACCTGAATCATGCAGGTTAAGCGCATGCGCGTGTCCCTGGCTTCCGTATCCAATAACTGCAATTGTTTTGCCTTCAAGAAGGCTCATGTCTGTATCTTTGTCGTAATAAATATTTGCCACGATATTCCTCGCTGGCGGGGAAAACCCCGCTGTTAGTTTGTTTAATGGTTGGATAGTTAGTTAGTTGGTTGGCGCGGCTTACTAGCCAACTATCCAACAAACAAACTATCCAACCCATATAAAAAGCGAGATGGCCGTTTATATGCCATCTCGCTTCATTTGTTGTCTATTTGCTTCCGTTCAACTGTGCCGCGACCGGCGCAGGTTCACCGACGACACGCCGTTGAGCCCGTTCCAAAGCGACCACGCCGGTGCTGACCATTTCGGTGATACCAAAATGCTCTAAGTTTTCGATCAAACTTTGGACGCGTGCCGGTTTAGCCACCATCTGCACGACCATTTCATCGATGGTGACATCGACGATTTCAGCGCCATGCAATTCAGCCATTTGAATGACTTCATGTCGGTTGGCGCTGCCGGCCGCAACTTTGACTAACGCCAATTCCCGAAAAATCGCCGGTTTGTCGGTCACATTTTCGATTTTGGTAATGTTGATCAATTTATCTAATTGGGTCTGAACTTGGAACACATCACGCGCGTTCCCATCGACCACAAAGGTCATGCGGCTAATGCCCGGGGTTTCGCTCCGGCCGACAACTAAGCTGTCGATATTAAAGTTCCGCCGCCGAAAAAGGCCGGCTACCCGATTTAAAACACCGGGTTTATCTTGCATCCATGCGTTTATTGTATGTTTGTTGTTCATGGTTTTTTCTAAGTGGATAGTGGTTAGCAGTTAGTGGTTAGCAGGACATGCTAGTCACTAATAACTATTCACCAATCACTATTTATTCTTCAGCCGCCATCGCTCTGCGAATCATTTCTCCATTGCTCTTGCCTGCGGGAACCATCGGGTACACGTGCTCGGCCGGAACGCGGAACTCAAGAAAATATGGGCCATCGGTATTTTGAGCTGTTTCGATCGCCGCAACGACATCTTCAACCTTATCAACCATTTGCCCCGGAATGCCATAAGCATCGGCCAACTTCACAAAGTCAGGATTGTGCAGCGGTGTCCCTGAATACCGTTTTTCATAGAAAACGTCTTGCCATTGTTGAACCATGCCCAAGAAGCTGTTGTTAATGAGTGCGATTTTGATCGGCAGTTTTTGCTCCATCATCGTTTTCATTTCGATCATCGTCATCTGGAAACCACCGTCCCCAGCGACAACCCAAACTTCTTCGTCCGGCTTGCCCATTTGGGCGCCGATCGCGGCCGGTAGGGCGAATCCCATCGTGCCAAGACCGCCAGAGGTTAACAGACTGCGGGTTTTGGTGTGTGGGAAATATTGTGCTTCCCACATTTGGTGCTGGCCTACGTCGGTGACAACGGTTGCGTCCCCTTCATTGGTGGCGTGCCACAGCGAGCGCATGATGTAGGGCGCATGTAGCGTTTCCATCTCTTGCGCCAACAGGTCACGCTCCGCACCTTCTGTCTTCCATTCGTTGATCTGCTCGATCCAATCTGGATGTTCGTTTGATTCAACCAAAGGCAACAGCTCGCGCAATGTCATGAGTGCATCCCCCACAACCGGGGTGTCGATGTTCAAGTTTTTGCCCATTTCGGCCGCATCGATATCGAGATGGATAATCTTTGCTTTGGGGGCAAAAGTATCAAACGCACCGGTCAGACGGTCGTCTAAACGGGCACCGATGGCAACCAACACGTCACACTCTTGCCAAGCAAAGTTGGTGTGTGCCTGCCCATGCATCCCGCCCCAGCTAATGCATAGCGGATGGGTAGATGGGATGGTGCCGATGCCCAACAGAC
>JAHDEB010000299.1 GCA_020629055.1 Chloroflexota bacterium | reverse complement strand
CAGTTCGGCCGAAATACACGGCCGAGCCGGTGACACCGTATCTCTTATTCCACTTAAAGGTGACAGTGTTATCAAAGAAACCACCCAATTAAAATGGCCTTTGATCAATTCAACTTTAAAATTTGGCCCTGCAAGAGGCGTGAGCAACGAGATGACCGCCTCGGTCGCATCGGTGGAGCTAGCTGAAGGGATGGTGCTTTGTGTGCATACTGAAAGTTCCTGGAAAAGATAAACGAGAGACGGCTATAATCCCGGCCGCTTTAAATTAAGAACCTGCCGGTCGCAGTGAAGAAGGCTTCCCCCATGCCTTTGAATACCCGGCACCAGCCCGCGGCTAAAAGCAAGTCGTGAGCAAACAAAACTGCGGCGGTTCCCCGCCCATGGGAGGTCAATTTTGACACAAATTAATTATTCTAAGGCACCCGTAAAATCGGGCGCTGCCATGGTCCCTGCGTCGGCCGTGATTGTTATTGCCGCGTACATAGCGGCCCAATTGATTGCAGACATTACCAGTGTGAAGATCGGTGTTGTGGGCGGGTTAGCCGTCGACATGGGCACCTTTATCTACCCGATCACATTTACTTTGCGGGACTTAGTACACAAAGTCTTAGGCAAAAAGAATACCCGGGTATTGATCTTGATGGCAGCTGCTGTGAACTTGTTTATGGTGCTGTACACATGGTGGGCATCGACTATTCCTAGTGACACCATGTCTGATCCTGACGGTGCCTTTTTCGGGGCATACGCGATGATCTTTGGCCCGCTTTGGCGCATTACCATCGCATCGATTTTGGCCGAAGTCGTTAGTGAACTTGTCGATACAGAGGTTTATCACTGGTTTGTTACAAAAATCACACGCAATTTCCAATGGTTACGAGTCTTAGTTAGCAACTCGATATCGGTCCCCATTGATAATGCGATTTTTGTCCTTATCGCCTTTGCCCCCCTTTTCGGGTTTCAGGATCATTTCTTGACTGTCCCTTGGCCCGTGGTTTGGGAGATTTTTCTGTTTAATTTGATGGTTAAGTACGGTATGACCCTTCTTAGCCTGCCGCTGATCTATTTAACCCCAGATCGTGCGGTTGATCAGTAGTTGCTGATTAGGCCGGTGCTGACTTAGTCAGAAAACTTGAGCAAAGAGTGGGTGGGATTTGCATAAAAGGACTCGAATACCACCCACTCTCTTTAAGATTGTTAACAAACAGCACCAATCACCTAAAAATCACATTGCCATTTATTGATGATATAAATCACTTTATGTTAAAATAGCCGGTAGTAATTGAAAGATTAAACAAAAAAAGACTATAAAGAGAGATTTTATCTATGGTTGAAGTCATTATTGACAGCATCAGAATCAGTTTGATTTCGCAGCATCGCATCGTCATGCTTCGTGACGTTGATGGGGAGCGCCAATTGCCGATCTGGATTGGCCCCTGCGAAGCGGAAGCGATCACGCTAGAACTTCAAGATACAGAAGTTGCTCGGCCGCTAACCCATGACCTACTCAAAAACGTGATTGAGGTCATGAATGGCAAAATCTCACATATTTTGATCAACGAACTGCAGGACTCTGTGTTTTATGCGCGCCTCTACGTCGATATCGGTGGCAAACTGGTTGATGTCGATTGTCGGCCGTCAGATGCGATCGCAGTCGCTGTGCGGGCAAAAGTACCTGTCTTTATAGAAGAAGATGTGATGGAAGAAGTCGGTATTTTGCCAGAGCCGGATCTAACCGATGAAGAGCGCAGTGAAATCGAAGAGCAGTTTGAGGTAGAAGCTGAAGGCAAAATCGAAGAGAAAAAAGAAGATGAAAAGTTGGACGCTTTCTCAGATTTCCTAAGCACGCTTGATTTTGAAGATTTCGACGAAGACTAAAGATTAAAAATCAGCCGGATTTTAATCAATAAATTTTAAAAATTGGGGTGTGGTGATAAACTCACCGCACCCCTTTTTTATTGCTCGTTTTTAGGCCAAACAAAGATCAACCTAGCCACCAATCCTAAGCACCATGTCAACCACTGAAAGACTTCCACCCCAAAATCGTGAAGCAGAAGAAGCTGTACTTGGCTCTCTTTTGATCGATCCAGATGCGATATTCGACGTTTCTGGCTTCTTAAGAGCCCAAATGTTTTATGTGACCGTCAATCGCTGGATCTATGAAGCGATTGTCCGGATCCATGCACGCAACAATCCGGTTGACGTTTTGACCGTACTTGAAGATTTACGTCGGAACGATCAGCTCGATGAAATTGGTGGAGAACCCTATCTTGCTGGCTTAGTCGGTGTCGTGCCTAACTCGATCAATATCGAATCGTACGCGCGCATTGTCGAAGCTGCGGCCGTCCGGCGTGAATTACTGAGTGCGGCCGGGACGATCGCCTCGATGGCCTATGACGAAGAAGAGGATATCGGTGTGGTGTTAGACCGCTCCGAACAAGCCCTCTTCTCGATTAGCGAGCAACGAACCACATCAGACCTCGTTCACATTCGCCAAATTTCAGAAAGCTACTTAGAAAAAATTGAAGAGCTTTATGCTCAAGAGCAAGAAATTGTCGGGGTGCCAACCGGATTTACCGATTTAGATCGATTAACTGGTGGTTTAAACAAATCTGACTTGATTATTGTGGCGGCCCGGCCGGGTATGGGTAAAACATCGCTCCAAAATGGGATCGGATTAACAGCGGCCAAAATGTTTGGCAAAAAAGTCGCCATTTTCAATCTTGAGATGTCGGGCGAGCAGCTGGTTCAGCGTATGATCGCATCTGAGACGCAAATTGACGTACAGCGGCTTCGCCGAGGTAATTTACAAGATCATGAGTGGCCCATTTTCCATGAGGCGGTTCAACGTCTAAGCCAGACCGATATTTTTATCGATGACACCCCATCGATTAGTCCAATGCAGCTGCGAACCAAATGTCGTCGTTTATATGCGGAACATGGTATCGATTTGATCATGATCGACTATTTACAGCTGATGACGGGTGATAAAACGGCCGGCGGTAATCGTGTTCAAGAGATCGGTGAGATTTCTCGTGGGCTCAAGCAGTTGGCCCGTGAGCTAGACGTCCCTGTTCTTGCGGCCGCGCAGTTAAGCCGTGGTGTAGAAAGCCGGCAAGACAAACGGCCGATGCTGTCTGACTTGCGTGACTCCGGTTCGATTGAGCAAGACGCAGACATCGTTATGTTTATCTATCGGGACGATTACTACAACCCGGAAACATCTGAAAGACCCAATATCGCTGAACTAAATGTGGCTAAACACCGTAATGGTGCTACAACCACGGTTGACTTGTATTGGAACCCGACGTTGGCGAGCTTTGCCAACTTAAAACGACAAGAAGTACAACTCTAGTCTAGTAAATACTCAACCCCTTATGAAAGGCTTTGCAGGATTCCCGGATGGGAAAAATAGTTTCACCTACGTTCCGGATCGGTTTTTTACCGAACTGCTGCCGATAATCGATTCAGCTAGCGAACTACGGGTAACGATTTACACCTTTTACGCATTGTCGAAAAAAGAGGGCAAAGTCCGATACTTACGGCTGGTAGATTATCTAACAGACCGCAGTTTCATGGAATCGCTGGGTGAAAAACCCTCAGATGCGGCCGATGCCCTAATTGATGGGATTGAGCGCGCCAACGCTCGCGGCACTCTGCTCAATGTCACCATTGGCACGTCAGACGGCAATATCGACCTGTTCTTGCTCAACACAGAAAAAGGCCGTGCTGCGGTAGATGGGCTTTCTCGTGGCGAATGGCGCCCCGATTTAGACGCGGCCGAAATCGTGAATATCATGGTTGAACGGCCGAATATCTTCGTGCTATACGAGCAGAACATCGGGCAACTAACCCCGATGATTACCGAAGAGCTACGTGATGCGGAAAAAACGTGGCCGGTGGCATGGATTGAAGAAGCGATTGAATTAGCAGTAACCAGTAATGTACGCAAATGGCGCTACATCGTCGGCATTTTAAAACGATGGCAGCAGGAAGGAAAACAGCAGGATGGCCTCGATAGACGAAATACTCCAGAAAAGCTACGGAACCAAATCCCAGACGAATACAGGGACCTCATCCAACGATAAAAATATCGGAAACGGGGAAAACGAGTTGCCAAGCGTTCCGCCTAACCCGATCGCAGGCACAAGTTTAGATCCTAACCTGTTGAAAGGCGCTCCTGGCGGCGATGCTGAATGCCCCCACTGTGGCGGCACCGGTTTTATGATCCCGAACGTTCCCCCGTCAGATGCCCGTTTTGGCAAAGCGGTTACCTGCGTCTGCCGCCAAGCGAACATCGATGCAAACAAAGGGGACAACCTAATTTTGTACAGCCAGCTGGGTCTACTTACCGAACTGACTTTTGATACGTTTATGGAAGACGGATTAGGGTTGAAGCCGCGCGAGCAGCGAAATTTAGCACTCGCTTACACATTTGTGCGGGAATATGCGGATAACCCTGTCGGTTGGATTGTGCTTTATGGCGGTTATGGCTGTGGTAAGACCCATCTTGCGGCCGCCGTAGCGAATCATCGCATTTCGCTTGGCCATCCGGCCTTGTTCATCAATACTCCCGATCTGCTCGATCATTTGCGAGCGACCTACTCTCCCAATAGCAGCCAATCTTATGATCAACGCTTTGAAGAAGTTCGAAATGCCCCCCTACTGATTTTAGATGACTTGGGCAGCCAGAATAATACAGATTGGGTTCAAGAAAAGCTGTATCAAATTTTTAACCATCGTTATAACGCTAAACTGCCGACAATTATCACCACAAACGAAGATACAGACAGTTTGGACATGCGGATCCGTTCTAGGATTGAAGATGTTTCTATCGCTCGGAAGATTGTGATTCTCGCACCCGACTTTAGGCGTGGCGGCGCAGAAGATCAATCAGAACTTTCTACCTTGGACCTACACGATGACAAAACGTTCCACACGTTTGATCTAAGACATCAAGATTTGCCACGTGCTCAATCAGACAACCTGCAGCGTGCTTTTGAAACGGCCGTTGCGTTTGCCGATCAACCGGAGGGCTGGCTTGTCTTCTCAGGCATCGACTTTGCCAATGGCAAAACCCATTTGGCCGCGTCTATCGCCAATCATTATGCCGAGGTCGGCAATGCGGCTTTATTCGTTGTTGTGCCGGATTTATTAGACCATCTGCGTGCTACGTTCGACCCGAAGAGCAATGTGACGCTTGATAAGCGCTTTAACGAAGTCAAAACAGCCCCACTCTTGGTTCTCGATGATTTGGGGACAGAAAGTGCAACCTCTTGGGCAAAAGAGAAGCTGTATCAGTTAATCAACTATCGCTACAACGCCAAGCTACCAACCGTAATTACCACCTCGATGACGATCGAAGAGTTAGACGGCCGGATCCGCTCTCGCCTGCTTGACCAGTCAAGGTGCACCTACTTTGTCATCGAAGCCCCCAGCTATCGTGGCAAACCGAAGGCGACCGGCCGAGGGCG